>JAAFIT010000146.1:2265-6514 GCA_013298745.1 Sphingomonadales bacterium | reverse complement strand
TGCGGCGCTGGCAGGAAGCGCGACGGTAAGCGCTGCGGCGGCGATGCCAAGGCGGAGCAGGGAAAGGCTGGCGTTCGGCTTCATGAAATTCCTCGCAAATGAACCTGTTTGATCCCGGTGAACGATCGGAGACCCCCGCGCGATCACCCCGGCTTTCTGGCATGGCCGATATGGCCAGTGCCTGAACGGCAAATCACGCTGCTGCCCCCTCAACAGCACCAAGCCCTGCCATCCTTATCGAAAGTGCCTTGCGTTGCAACATGGGATCGCGCGGTTGGTCGTGATGTTGCACCGGGCGGCGGCAACCCTTAAGCCCGCTGCAAAGCAAAAATTGTGGGAGGCGATCATCCGCGCATTCATTTTTCCCGGCCAGGGCAGCCAGTCGGTCGGCATGGGCCGCGGGCTTGCCGAGGCCAGCCCCGTCGCTCGCGCTGTCTTTCAGGAGGTTGACGAGGCGCTTGGCCAGAATCTGTCGAAATTGATGTGGGAGGGCCCGGAAGATGTGCTGACCCTGACCGAAAATGCCCAGCCGGCGATCATGGCGGTTTCGATCGCCGCGCTGCGGGTGCTGGAAACCGAAGGTGGCATCAGGCTTGCCGACAAGGCCGCTTATGTCGCGGGGCATAGCCTTGGTGAATATACTGCGCTTGCTGCCGCCGGTGCCCTCGAACTGGCGCAGACCGCCAAGCTGTTGCGGCTGCGGGGCAGTGCGATGCAGGCGGCGGTGCCGGTGGGCGAAGGCGCCATGGCGGCTTTGCTCGGGCTGGGCTTCGAAGCCGTCGCCGAGATTGCGGCCGAGGCATCGCAGGGCGGGCAGGTGTGTGCTGCCGCCAATGACAATGCGCCGGGCCAGGTCGTCGTTTCCGGCCATGTCGAGGCGGTGGCGCGGGCGATGGCGCTGGCCAAGACACGCGGCGCCCGCCATTCGGTGCTGCTGCCGGTCTCGGCGCCCTTCCACTGCGCGCTGATGGCGCCGGCCGCCGAAGCGATGGCGGCGGCGCTTGCCGATGCCCAGGTGCGCGCGCCGTTCGTGCCGCTGGTCGCCAATGTCACCGCGGCGCCCGTTACCGATCCGGCCGGGATCCGGCGGCTGCTCGTTGAACAGGTGACAGGCACCGTGCGCTGGCGCGAATCGGTGCTGGCGATGGCGGAACTGGGCGTTTCGACCTTCGTCGAACTCGGCGGCAAGGTGCTCGGGCCGATGGTGCGCCGAATCACCCCCGATGCCCGGATGTTGACGGCTGCCGACATGGCCGGCGTCGAGGCACTGGCGAAGGAGCTTTGAGCATGTTCGATCTGACAGGCATGACCGCGCTGGTGACGGGCGCTTCGGGCGGCATCGGCAGCGCTGTTGCCAAGGCGCTCGCCGCCCAGGGGGCTCGTGTGGCACTTTCGGGCACCCGCGCCGACGCATTGGAAGCCGTGCGGGGTGAGATCGGCGGCGAGACGGTGATCGTGCCGTGCAACCTGTCCGATGCCGCGGTGGCGGTCGATGCGCTGGTGCCCGAAGCGCTGGCGGCGCTCGGCGGTCGGCTCGATATTCTGGTCAACAATGCCGGCGTGACGCGGGACAATCTCGCGCTGCGGATGAAGGATGAGGAATGGGAAACGGTTATCAAGGTCAATCTTGAAGCCGCCTTCCGGCTGGCGCGCGCCGCCTTGAAGCCGATGATGATGAAACAGCGGTTCGGCCGCATCATCTCGGTCACCTCGGTGGTTGGTGTCACCGGCAACCCCGGCCAGGCCAATTATGCGGCGTCCAAGGCGGGGCTTATCGGCATGTCGAAGGCGCTGGCGCAGGAGGTGGCGTCGCGCAATGTGACGGTCAACTGCATCGCGCCGGGGTTCATCACCTCGCCGATGACCGATGCGCTTCCCGACGCTCAGAAGGAAGCACTGACGGGGCGAATTCCGGCGGGGCGGCTGGGCGAAGGCGCCGATATCGCGGCGGGCGTGGTCTACCTTGCTTCCCGTGAGGCGGGTTATGTCACCGGGCAAACGCTGCATGTGAATGGCGGGATGGCGATGATCTGATCGAGCGTCGCCCGCAACGCGCATGCTCTTGTCAGTCTGCGCCTGCATCGCTATCGCAGGTTTCGATATTCAAACTGTCTTTCGAAAGAGGATTCCCATGAGCGACGTCGCCGACCGCGTGAAGAAGATCGTTGTTGAGCATCTTGGCGTCGAAGCCGACAAGGTGACCGAAGAAGCCAGCTTCATCGATGATCTGGGTGCCGACAGCCTTGACACCGTCGAACTGGTGATGGCCTTTGAGGAAGAATTCGGCGTCGAAATCCCCGATGACGCGGCCGAAAAGATCCTCACCGTCAAGGATGCCATCGGCTTCATCGCTGCCAACCAGAAGGGTTGAGTTGCGGGCCTTTGGCCACTGCCGACATCGTCGGCACATCTGACGATGGTATTTCATCGATTTCGAGCGGCCTTTCGTTTTTGCGGAAGGCCGTTTCGCGTATAAGCTTGGATGAAACGGCCCATGAGCGGCCGGCTGGGAAGGGTGTCTGCCAATGCGGCGCGTGGTTGTAACGGGAATGGGCATGGTGACGCCGCTGGGTGGCAGCGTCGAGGCCACATGGGCCAATATTTTGGCGTCGAAATCGGGCGCCGGCGCGATCACGCGCTTCGATGCGAGCGACTATGCCTGCCGCATCGCCTGCGAAGTCATTCGCGGCGATGGCTCGGGCGTTACCTTCAACGCCGATACGCGCGTTGATTACAAGGTGCAGCGCCAGGTCGATCCGTTCATCATCTATGGCATCGATGCCGCCGGCCAGGCGCTCGAGGATGCCGGGCTGACCGAGATGACCGAAGAACAGCGGTTCCGCGCCGGTTGCTCGATCGGCTCGGGCATCGGCGGCCTGCCGGGGATCGAATCGGAATCGATCGTGCTGCACGAAAAAGGCCCGCGCCGCGTGTCGCCGCACTTCGTCCATGGCCGGTTGATCAATCTGATTTCCGGGCAGGTGATGATCAAATATGGCTTGATGGGCCCCAATCATGCCGTGGTGACAGCATGTTCGACCGGCGCTCATTCGATTGGCGATGCAGCGCGGATGATTGCGCTCGATGATGCCGATGTGATGCTGGCGGGCGGTGCGGAAGGCGCGATCTGCCCGCTGGGAATCGCCGGTTTTTCGCAAGCCAAGGCGCTGTCGACGCAGTTCAACGACGATCCGACTCGCGCCAGCCGCCCCTATGATCGCGACCGCGACGGTTTTGTCATGGGTGAAGGCGCCGGCGTTGTTTGCCTTGAGGAATATGAGCACGCCCAGGCGCGCGGCGCGAAGATCTATGGCGAAGTCATCGGTTATGGCCTGACCGGCGATGCCCATCACGTGACGGCGCCGCATCCGGAAGGGTCAGGGGCGTATCGGTCCATGGAAATGGCCTTGAAGCGCGCCGGGCTGAATCCCTCGGATATCGATTATATCAACGCCCATGGCACCTCGACGATGGCCGATGAAATCGAACTCGGCGCCGTGCGTCGGCTGTTCGGCAGCGCCATCGACAATGTCTCGATGTCGTCGACCAAATCGGCGATCGGGCATTTGCTGGGTGGTGCCGGCGCCGTGGAGGCGATTTTCTGCCTGCTGGCGCTGCGTGACCAGGTGGCACCGCCCACGCTCAATCTCGACAATCCGGCAGATTCCTGCGTTGGCGTCGATCTGGTGCCGCATGTCGCCAAAAAACGTCCGATTCGTGCCGTTCTCAACAACAGCTTCGGGTTCGGCGGCACGAACGCGACGCTGGTCATGCGCGGCATCTGATCGGCCATGGCGCCGCGCACTTCCCGTGCGACATCGCGGCGTGTGCTGGTGGCATTTCTCGCGTTGCTGCTCGTTATTGGCGTGCCGTTGCTGGTCGCGCCCTGGTTCGGCATTGGCGGAACGCCCGGCGCGCCGGTGACATTCACCGTCGCCAAAGGCGCTTCGCTCGCCACGGTCAGCAACGATCTCAACAAGGCGGACCTTGTCGATGCGCCGCGCCAGTTCCGGCTGCTGGCGCGTCTGTTCGGTGGTGGTGGGCCAGTGCAGGCCGGCACCTACAAGCTGACCAAGGGCGCGCCATGGCGGGACTATCTGCAAACCATGCAGAAGGGCGCGGTCGAACGCCATGCCATCACCATTCCCGAAGGCATGCCATCTGTGCTGATCGCCGAGAAGCTGCGTTCCGAGACACTGTTGACCGGTGAACTTGCCGTGCCACCCGAAGGTTCGGTTCTGCCGGAAAC
>JAAFIT010000146.1:0-2255 GCA_013298745.1 Sphingomonadales bacterium | reverse complement strand
TTTCACGCCCGGCGAACCCCGTGCCAAGGTGCTGGCGCGCATGCAGGCGGCGATGGACACGACGCTTGCCGAACTTTGGCCCGGCCGCACGGCGCGCAGCGTGGTGAAAACGCCCGCTGAAGCGATCATCCTCGCCTCCATCGTCGAGAAGGAAACCGGCAAGGCCGCCGAGCGCCGGCAGGTTGCGGGTGTCTATTCGAACCGGCTGGCCAAAGGCATGAAGCTCGATGCCGATCCGACGGTGATTTATCCAATCACCCAGGGCAAGCCGCTCGGTCGCCGTATCCGCAAGTCCGAACTGGCAGCGGATACGGGTTACAACACCTATCTCAAGCCCGGCCTGCCCAAGGGGCCGATTGCCAATCCGGGGCGGGCCAGTATCGCAGCGGTGCTCGATCCGGCGCCGACCGACGCGCTGTTCTTCGTTGCCGATGGCAGCGGTGGCCATGTCTTTGCGGCGACGCTCGATGAACATAATGCCAATGTCGCCAAATGGTACGCGCTGCGTCGCCAGCGCGGCGAAATGTGACGTCGCCAGCCCGCAAGTCGCCAGCGCGCAAGCCAGCCGTCAAGCCACGCGCCAGGCGCATGACGGTTGCCGGACTGTTGGGCCGTGTCGTCGCGGTGCTGGCGCTGGGTTGGGCCGGCGGCTTCATCTGGTTCAGCCTGACGTTGCCCGATCCGGCGCCGATTGCGGTGAAAACCGACGCTGTGGTGGTGTTGACCGGCGGGGCCGGCCGGCTGGCACGCGGGCTGGCGGTGCTGGAGGCCGGCAGCGCCAAGCGCATGCTGGTGTCGGGCGTCGATCACCGTACGACCCGCAAGCAGCTTGCCGCCGCCGCCAACAGCCCCAAATCGCGCTTCAACACCACCGATCTCGGCTATGAGGCGATCGACACGCGCTCGAACGCCGAGGAAACCGCGCGCTGGGTGGCGCAGCATGATTTCTCCACCATCCGGCTGGTGACCTCCGCTGGGCATATGCGTCGCGCCCGGCTGGAACTGTCGCGGGTGTTGCCGCGTTCTGTTCTGGTGGTGTCCGATGCCGTTCCTGTCGAGCCGAAGGCGCCGAGCATCGCTGCCGAATACAGCAAATATCTGCTGCGCCGCGCGGCGCTCAGCATGGGGGCGGAATGACACCGTCCCTGTTAGCGACGCTGGTGGCGCTGCTGCGCTCGACACTGTTCACTATCGCCTTTTATGTCGGCTCGGTGATCATCGTGCCGCTAGTGCTGCTCACTGGTTGGCTGTTTCCCGGACAGCTTTTGTACATCGGCCCCAAGCTCTGGGCCGGATGGTTCTATTGGTGCGCGCGCTGGCTCGGCGGTATTAAATTGCGGGTGGACGGTGTGATTCCCGAAGGGCCGCACTTGTTCGCGCTCAAGCATGAATCGGCCTATGAAGCGATCATGACATTGTGGCTGTTCACCCGGCCCGCGGTGGTGATGAAGGCCGAATTGCGCGCGATTCCGGTCTGGGGCGCGGCATCGGCGCGGCATGGCTCGATCTTCGTCGATCGCGCCGGTTCATCGACCATGTTGCGCGCCATGATGAAGGCGGCACAGGCGGCGGTGGCCAAGGGCCGACCGGTGGTGATTTTCCCCGAGGGCACGCGTGTGGCGGTGGGGCAGACGCCGCCGCTCGCCGCGGGCTTTGCCGGGCTCTACAAGATGCTCAAGCTGCCGGTGGTGCCGATCGCGCTTGATTCGGGCACGATCTGGCCCAAGGCGTTCATCAAATATCCCGGCACCGTCACGGTGAAGATCGGCGCCACCATCCCGCCGGGCCTGCCGCGCGAGGCTGTCGAAGCGCAGGTTCATGCCGCGATCAACGCCCTGCAACACCCCGACCGTCCTGTTCCGAAGGTGCTTCTCTAACATGCTCCGCCGTTTGCCGCTTTGGACAACGCTGATCCCGCTGGTGCTGGCCGGTGGGCTATACTGGTTCTTGTGGAGCGGCTGGGCCAAGGATTTCGGCGCGACGGTTGAGGATGTGCTGCCGGCCGCCAATGTGTCGGTGACAGGCTTTCCCTATCGGCTCGAAACCGAAATAGCGTCGCCAACCTGGACGTTCGGCAGCGGCGTGAAGGTCGCTGCCAGCGCCGATCGTGCCTTCATCAACCGCGGCCCCTGGGCGCCTGAATTGACCGTGATCCGCGCTGAATATCCCAAATTCTCGGCGATTGTCGGGCCGGGGTTCGGCGCCAGCTTCACCGGCAAGGCAGCGTTGACGAGCGTCAAGATCGTCGAGGGTCG
>JAAFIT010000145.1 GCA_013298745.1 Sphingomonadales bacterium | reverse complement strand
GCAGCGCGTTGAAGACGACATCAGGCGCGGCAGCGGTCAGGACGGCGGCGACATTCCTGTCCATGTCGATCTCGACGACCTCATGGCCGAGCGTCCGGCAGGCGGCGGCGATGCCGCGCCCGGAGGTGAGCGACACCTCGCGCTCCGCCGACCAGCCGCCCATCAGCACCGCGACCTTCACGCTTTTACTCCCACGCGTTCGATTTCCCATTCGAGTTCGACACCCGATTGCGCCAGCACCCGCGCCCGCACCGTATCGCCCAGCGTTTCGATATCGGCGCTGGTGGCGTCCCCGGTGTTGATGAGAAAATTGGTGTGCTTTTCGCTGACCTGCGCACCGCCGATCTTGAGACCGCGGCAGCCAGCGGCATCGACGAGCTGCCACGCCTTGTGGCCAGCCGGGTTCTTGAAGGTGGAGCCGCCGGTGCGCGAGCGCAGCGGCTGTGAAGCCTCGCGTTCAGCGGCAATCCGGTCCATTTCGGCGGTGATGGCGGTCTTGTCGCCGGGCGTGCCCTTGAACACCGCCTCAACGACGATATCGCCTTCGGGCAGCGCCGAATGGCGATAGCTGAAACCAAAGGCCGACGCCGGCAGCGTCTCGATCCGGCCATCGCGACGAACGACGGTGGCTTCAACCAGAATATCGGCGACATCGCGAGCATAGGCGCCGGCATTCATCCGTACTGCGCCCCCAGCGGTGCCAGGGATGCCGCGCAGGAATTCAAGGCCGGCAAGCGACGCATCGCGCGCCGCACTGGCAACGGTGATGCCCATCGCGGCAGCGCCAGCGCGGACCATATGACCTTCGACGCTGACCTTGGCGAAGGCCTTGGGCAGCCGCACCGTCACCCCGGGCAAGCCGCCATCCCGGACGATGAGGTTGGAACCGACCCCGACCGGAAACACCGGGATTGCCGGATCGAGCGCCGCCAGAAACTGTGCCAGATCGGCGATATCCTTGGGCCGCACCAGCCATTCGGCGGCACCACCGGTGCGGAACCAGATGAAATCAGCAAAGGGCGCACCCGCCTCGACGCTGCCGGCCAGAGGCGGCAACGCATTGGTGTTCGAGGCAGGCGCCGCCATCATCCGGCGCGCGCCTTGGCCATGGCATCGGCAAGCCCTGCCGCCCATTTGGTGATATCGCCGGCCCCCAGACAGACCACCAAATCGCCTGGGCGCGCATCGATCGCCAGCTGGCGCGCCAGATCGTCGGCACCGGTAACGCCGGTTGCGGCGCGGTGGCCGGCCTCGCGCAGCCCGGCGACCAGTGCTGCACCATCGACGCCGGCAATCGGCGCTTCACCGGCGGCATAGACCGGCGCCACATAGACCGCATCGGCATCGTTGAAGGCGGCCTGGAACTCACCCATCAAGTCGCGCAGTCGGGTAAAGCGGTGGGGCTGCACCACGGCAAGGACACGGCCCGAGCCGACCCCTTCCCGCGCGGCGGCGAGCACAGCGCGGATCTCCACGGGGTGGTGACCATAATCGTCGATGATCGTCACGCCATCGATCTCGCCGACCTTGGTGAAGCGCCGCTTGACCCCGCCAAAGCGCGCAAAGCCGCTGCGAATGGCGTCATCACCAATGCCCAGTTCGATCGCCACAGCGACGGCTGCCAGTGCGTTCTGGACATTGTGGCGGCCCGGCATCGGCAGCACCAGATCGGCAATCCGCCGCGTACCGTCACGCAGTCGCACCGTCACATCGAAGCGATTGCCACCCGGCACTGGCGTGACATTGTCGCCGCGCACATCGGCGGTGGCCGAGAAACCATAGGTGATGATCCGCCGGTCCTGGACGCGCGGCAGCAGCGCCTGGACTTCGGGATGATCGATGCACAACACCCCGGCGCCATAAAAGGGCACGGCATTGACGAACTGGCGAAAGCCTTCGCGCACCTTGTCGAAATCGCCCCAGTGATCGAGGTGCTCGGGATCGATGTTGGTGACGATCCCGATAGTGCCACCCAAACGCAGGAACGAGCCGTCGCTCTCATCGGCCTCGACAACCATCCATTCGCCTTCGCCGAGGCGTGCGTTGGAGCCATAGGTGTTGATGATGCCGCCGTTGATGACGGTCGGATCGAGATTGCCCGCATCGAGGAGCGCGGCGACCATCGAGGTGGTCGTCGTCTTGCCATGCGTTCCTGCTACCGCGACACAGGACTTGAGCCGCATCAGTTCGGCGAGCATTTCGGCACGGCGAACGATGGGGATGCGCTTTTCGAGCGCGGCGACGACTTCGGGGTTGTCGCGTTTGATCGCGGTCGAAGTGACGACCACGGCAGCGTCCGCAACATTGGCGGCATCCTGGCCGATGAACACCTTGATGCCCTTGTCGCGCAAGCCAGCGATGACATAGCCTTCAGCCGCATCCGAGCCCTGCACGGTAAAGCCCAGATTGGCCATCACCTCGGCGATGCCCGACATGCCGATGCCGCCGATGCCGATGAAATGGATGATGCCGATATCAGTGCGAAAGCCCGATGATTTGTTGGCGACGTTCATGACTGTTGTCCGGTTGCGATGACGAGATCAGCCAGCCGGGCAGCTGCATCGGGGATGCCGACGCTGCGCGCACCGGCAGCCGCGGCGGCAAGGGCTTTCGGGTCTGCCAGCCAGTCGGTCAAGGCAGCGGCAAGGCCTTCTGCGGTAAAGCGAGGCTGGGGAATGACCACCGCCCCGCCGGCGCTGGCAAGCGCCTCGGCGTTGGCGGTCTGGTGGTCATCGGTGGCGATCGGAAGCGGGATCAAAATCGCCGGGCGACCGGCGACGGCAAGCTCGGCAACAGTCGACGCGCCGGCCCGCGCAACGACGATATGGGCCGCGGCCATCTCGCGCGGCAGATCGCCGAAATAGGCACGCACCTCGGCGACGACGCCGGCCTTGCGATAGGTTTCGGCGACCATGACCGCATCCTCGTCGCGCCCCTGATGAACAACACTGAGCCGCGCCCGCAGCGCCTCGGGCAGCAGCGCGACCGCGGCCGGAACAATGGTGTTGAGGATCGCCGCCCCCTGGCTGCCGCCGGTGACGAGCAGGCGCAACGACGCCGCATCGGCATCGAACGGCACGGCGCGGGTGGCAATCACCTCGGCCCGCACCGGATTGCCGGTCATGTGCACCTTGCCCGCCAAGCCCGGCGCCAGCCGCGCGACATGGGCATAGGAGGTGGCGATCGCCCCCACCCGGCTGCTGAGAAAGCGATTGGTGCGGCCAAGCACGGCGTTCTGTTCGTGGATCAGGCACGGCGTGCCATTGGCCAGCCCGCCCAGAAGACTCGGCAGCGACGGATAGCCGCCAAACCCGATCACGGCGCGCGGCCGTAGCTTGCGATACAGCGCCCGCGCCTGCCCCCGCCCCTGCAAGACCGCCCGCGCCACAGCCGGCGCCGACAACAGGCCAGACCGACCGGTCGACGCCGCCGACACCAGGGTGCGCGGCACGCCTTCGAACAGGCCGGGAAAGCGCAGGCCGCGCGCATCGGTGACGAGATGCACATCGGCCCCCCGCGCGCGCAATTCCTCGGCCAGCACATGTGCCGGCACCATATGTCCGCCGGTGCCGCCGGCAGCGAGGACATAAAGCCCGCTCATGCCCGCCACCGTTCGGCATAGGGCGAGGCGTTGCGATACGGATTGCGCCGAGTGAAGGCGAGCAGCAGGCCCATCCCCATGCACAGTGCGATGAACGACGAGCCGCCATGGCTGATGAACGGCAGAGTCATGCCCTTCGATGGCAGCAGCTTCAGATTGACCATCATGTTGATCGTTGCCTGCAAGCCGAACTGCGTCGCCAGCCCCGAAGCGGCAAGGAAGACAAAGGGCTCGTCCTCGTCGAGCATCAGGATGAACACCCGAACGACGATGGCGATGTAAAGGCCGGCGATGACGAGACAGGCGATCAGGCCGAACTCCTCACCAATGACCGAGAAGATATAATCGGTATGGGGCTCGGGCAGACGAAACTTCATCTGGCCTTCGCCAGGGCCAACGCCGAACAGGCCGCCGGCACGAAAGCAATCGAGCGCCTTGTCGATCTGGTAGGTGTCGCCGCCGCCGGTCAGGAATTTGTCGATGCGATCGGTGACATGGCTGACCGACAGATAGGCCAGACCCATCCCTACAGTGCCGACAACCGCCAGCAGCACCAGCACGCCAAGCGACATGCCAGCCAGCAGCGCCTGCACCAGCCACACCGCCGCGATCAACGCCGTCTGGCCGTAATCCGGTTGTTGCACCAGCAGCGCCGCGACAACAACGAGCAGGCCAAAGCTCAACTGCATCGTCGGCAGGCTGCGATCTTCGAACCGCAGCGCCAACAGCCAGGCCGTCGTGACGACGAACAGTGGCTTGAAGAACTCCGATGGCTGTAACTGGAAGCCGCCAAAGGCCAGCCAGCGCTGCGCGCCATTGGCGCCGACGCCGACCAGCGGCACCGCCATCAGGGCGATAAGGAATACGACCGTGCCCACGATCGACAGGCGCTTGGCCCAGGGGATCGACAGCATCGAAACGCCGAACAGCACCGGAAGGCCGGCCAAGACCCAGAAAATCTGGCGCTTGAGGAAGAACAGATCCTCATAACGGAAATTGTGCCCCGACAGCCGCTTGGCCGCCGCCGGCGACGCCGCCGCCACGGCGATCACGCCACAGGCAACCAGCGCGATGACAAGCGTGACCAGCAGTTTGTCGACCGTCCAGAACCAGCGGCCAAGCGGCGTCAGATCACCACGCGAAAAGGCCGTGGCGGTGGGGCTCCAGGGTCGCGATGCCATCAGAGCGCCTCCACCAACTGCCGGAAGGCATCGCCGCGATGTTCGAAATCGCGGAACTGATCAAAGCTGGCGCAGGCCGGCGACAGCAGCACGGTGTCGCCGGGTTTTGCCGCAGTCGCGGCCGCGCTTACAGCCGACGCGAGTGTGCCCGACATCACCACCGGCAGATGCGGCGCCAGCACCGGCGCAAACATCGGGGCCGCCTCGCCGATCAGATAGGCCGCCACAAGATTGCCGAGGTGCGGCATCACGGCCGAGAGATCGGCGCTGCCATCCGCCGCGAGCTTGGGACGGCCACCGGCAATCCAGTGCGTCCGGGGAAATGCCGCAAGCGCCGGCGCCGAACTGTCGGCATTGGTCGCCTTGCTGTCATTGACATAAAGCACGCCGCCGCGAACCCCGATGCGCTGCATGCGATGCGGCAGGCCGGGATAGCTGGCGAGGCCGGCGGCAATTTCGGCATCGGTCAGGCCGAGCGCCGCGCAAGCCGCGACGGCGGCACGGGCGTTCTGGAGATTGTGCGGACCCTGCAATGCCGGCCAGTCCGATTGGTTACCGGCTTCGACATCCTCGATGAAGGTGATGACGGGATCTTCGGCAGTTTCCAGCACATCGAAATCAGCTTCGGCCAGCGCACCGACGATTGCGGCACGACCGGGGGCCTGCATGGCAAACAGCCGCGCCTTGGCGGCGGCATAATTCGCCATGTTGCCGTGCCGTTCGAGATGGTCCGGTGTGATGTTTAGCAACACCGCCACTTCGCAATCGAGGCTGAAAGTCAGTTCGAGCTGATAGGACGACAGTTCGAGAACATAGATGCCACCGGTCGGCAGCGGTGCCTCGGACATGATCGGCAGGCCAATATTGCCGCCCATGCGGGCATTACGCCCGGATGCGACCAGAATATGGTGAATGAGCGCCGTCGTCGTCGATTTGCCGTTGGTGCCGGTGATGCCGACGACCGCCGCCGCGGGCAGCGTCGCGCGCGCCATTGCAAACAGTTCGATATCCCCGATGACCGGGATCCCGGCTGCCACCGCCTTGACGAACAGCGGCGCCGAATGCGGCACGCCGGGTGAGACGACCAGCGCGTCGAGCTGCGTCAGGTCGAAGTCGTGCAGATTGGTGAGGTCACCCGCAAAGCTGTTGCGCGCCGCCTCGCCATCGTCCCAATTGTAGGTCGTCGCACCCGACGCCCGCAGCGCCGCCACGGTCGCGACACCGCTGCGCGCCAGCCCGAAGACGCCATAGGTTTTTCCAGCAAAGACGGGCGAGGTGATCACCGCAGCTTCAGCGTCGCAAGGCCGGCGAGCGCCAGCATGATCGAGATGATCCAGAATCGGATGACAACGGTCGATTCCGCCCAGCCCAATTGTTCGAAATGATGGTGAATCGGCGCCATCTTGAAGACGCGCTTGCCGGTCGTCTTGAAACTCACGACCTGGACGATGACCGAGACGGTTTCGAGGACGAACAACCCGCCGATAACGACCAGCACCAGTTCGTGATTGGTGATGACCGCGATGCTGCCGAGCGCGCCGCCGAGTGCCAGGCTGCCGGTGTCGCCCATGAATACGGCGGCCGGCGGAGCATTGTACCAGAGAAAGCCCAGGCAAGCACCGATCAAAGCCGCCGCGAACACGGCCAATTCGCCCGAGCCGGGGACATGGTGGACGCCCAGATAATCGGCAAAGCGAATGTTGCCGACCAGATAGGCGATAATGGCAAAGGCCGCAGCGGCGATGACGAC
>JAAFIT010000144.1 GCA_013298745.1 Sphingomonadales bacterium | reverse complement strand
TGCAGTTGACCAATCCTTCGGCGACCAACGCGACCATGGCTTTCGACATCACCACCATCGACAGTTCGCTTGCAGCCTTGGGCTTCACCAACATCGGCAATGTCAGCTTGACCTCCAGCGGTGCTGTCAACGCAAGCGCCACAAACACCGCCGGCACGATCACCATCACCGCCAACAGCCTCGATGTCGGCGGCAACATCACCGTCAGCTTCACGGCACAAGTGGGCGACGTTCCGGCCGGAACCGTGTTGGTCAACACCGCGCGGATCACTGAATATTCGTCACTTGCAGGTGTCGTCGCCGGCGAACGCGTGATCACCACGGAGCCGCCGGTCACAGCGACGGTCACCGTTCCAGGCGTCACCGAGACCAAGACCCTGATCACCACGTCGATCGGCAATGATGCCAACCGGCAGGTGCAGATCGGCGAGACCGCCACCTTCGATATCGTCGCGACACTGCCCGAAGGCAGCACGACACTGACCATCACCGATTTGCTGCCAAGCGGCGCCAATGTGCTCAACTTCGTTTCGACAACCGTTTTGTCGATCGGCGGCAACACCACGCCGGGCGCGACAAGCGGCGGCTCCCTGACCGGTTCGCTGATCGGTGTCGGAACTGCCGGTGTCATTTCGAGCGACGGCACGACGGCAACCTTCAGCTTCGGCACCATCAAGAACACGCCGGACGGTGTCGTGACCGGGGGCGACCGCATTGTCATCCGGGTGACAACGCTGGTTCCCGATGTCCCCGCCAACACCGCCGCCGACAATGACGTCGTCAATACCGCGAACGCGACGTTCGACACCAGTACCACAACGGCGACGTCGTCGCTCGATATCGTCGAACCGGTTCTGACGATTCTGAAGTCAGCGCCCTCGGGGACGGTCGATGCGGGGACGCGGCTGAACTATTCGTTCGTCATCACCAACACCGGTGACGGCACGGCCTTTGATGTGACGGTCGCCGATCCGCTTGCCGCCAACCTGACCCTGGTGCCGGGGTCGATCAGCTATTCGGGCGCCGTCAATGGCACTGCGGCAACCTTTGCCGACATCGCCATCGCGGCGCTCACGCCGGGCCAGAGCGTAACGGTGACATATCAGGCCGATGTCGGTGATGGCATCATCCTCGGCAGCACCATCGTCAACACCGCGACGACCAGCTATGACAGCCTCCCCGGCGTCGGCAATGTCGGCCGCGTCCCCAACCCGCCGCCATCGAGCACCGCCAACGTGCCGACCGGCGGGCCGGTGACCCTCGACAAGGCGATCCTCACCACCTCGGCCGGCAACGACACCAGCCCCAATGTCGTCATCGGCGAGATCATCACCTATCGGCTGACAACGACGCTGCCCGATGGCACGACGACATTCTCGCTCACCGACACGCTGCCCTCGGGTCTCGATTACATCATCGGCAGCGCGCGGGTGATCTCGGCCTTTGGCAACACCGGGGTGACGGCGACGATCACCGAAGCCGGCGCGACGACGACGTTCGACTTCGGCAGCATCACCAACCCCGGCAACAATATCGCCAACCCCGACCAGACGGTGGTGGTCGAACTCCAGGCGCGGGTCGCCGACATTCCCGCCAACCAGAGCGGCACAACCCGGACCAACAGCGCCACCGCGACGACCGGCTTCGGCAACGCCAGCGACACCCAGGCCATCACCATCATCGAGCCGGTGCTCGGCATCGACAAGACCGCGACAACCAACACCGCGGCAACCGGCGATGCCGTGCTTTATCGAGTGACGCTTCGCCATCTCGGATCATCGACCGCCCCGGCGAGCGATGTCGTGCTGACCGACACTCTTGCGGGTGGCGGGCTGACGCTGGTGCCGGGATCGGTGGTCATCATTTCGGGGCCCGGAAGCGTTGTCGCCGGATCGACGGTCAGCGTCAGCATCCCCGTGCTGGAACTCGGCGAAACCACCATTGTCGAATATCGCGCCATCGTCGCAACGGGGACGCCGGGCGGGACCGTTATCAACACCGCCAGCGCCGGCTATGACAGCCTGCCGGGATCCGGCGGCCGAACGGGAAGCGTCAATGACAGCGTTACCATCGGCCGCCCTGATTTTACTAAGACGATCACGGCGACCAGCCTTGCCGACACCGGCAGCGACCAGTTCCGGCCCGGCAACGTCGATCTCGCGATCGGCGAACGGGTCACCTATGATCTGGTGGTCACGCTGCCGACAACGTCGACGCAGGTACGGGTCAGCGACACGCTGCTGGCAACCGGCGCCACCGGACTTTTGCAACTTGTCGGGGTTCCGGTCATCAGCTTGGGCAGCGGCGTTACCGCCGCCAATGCCGCGCCGACGCTGGTCAAGGCCGATACCAATGGTGATGGCGTTGATGACAGCCTGTTCTGGGATTTCGGCAATGTCGTCAGCGCCAGCCCCGGCGGCACGATCACCATCACGGTCACCGGATTGACGCTCGATCGGCTTGATGACGGCACCCGCCCGGGCAACAGCGCCGGCGACCTGCTGACCCTGCCGGCGCGGCTCGATTACGGCAGCGGCAGCATCACCGCCGCGGTCAGCGTCGACATCGTCGAGCCACAGATGACGCTCACCAAGGTGGCGTCGCCGACGCTGGCCAGAGCCGGCGGGCGGATCGACTATACGGTGACGTTCACCAACGCCGGCAGTGGCCCGGCCTATGATCTGGCGCTGGGCGACATCGCCAGCGCCGAACTGGTGCCGGTCGGCGGCGTGACCGTGACGCAAGGGGGCACGGTGACCAACTTCACCAACCCCAATGCGGTGGCTCTGGCGCGACTGCTGCCGGGCGAAGCCGCGACGGTTCGCTATAGCGCCAATGTCGATTCCGCCACGCTGATCGGCAGCAAGCTGAGCAATACCGCGACCATCGCCTATGACACACTGCCCGGTACCGGCGGACGCGCGTCCGCAGCCGATGCAACGGCGGCCGTCACGATTGAGAGCAATGCAACGCTCACCAAGCGCATCATCGCCACCAGCAATCCCTACACCGGCAACAACCAGTTCAACCCCGGAACCCCCGATGTGACAATCGGCGAAACCATCACTTATCGCCTTGTCGCGACGCTTGCCGAAGGCACGACGCCCAGCTTGGTCATTACCGATCGGCTGCCATCCGGGCCTGGTGGCCTCGTCGAATATCTCGCCAGCGCGCGACCGGTGCTCGGTGCCAGCATTACCGCGCAAAACCCCAACCCGACGCCGGTCCTCACCGATTCCGACGGCGATGGCCGCAGCGATTCCGTGCGCTGGGATTTCGGCCGCGTGACCAATAGCGGCGACAATCGCATCGATGCCGGCGATACGATCACGATCGACCTTACCGGGCGTGTTGCCGACGATGCGCGCAACAGCAGCGGCGACCAGCTGGTGAATGTCGGCCGGCTCGACGCGTCAACGGCCGGCTCGACCATCACCGCCACGGCCAGTGCGAACGCCGATGTGGTGGAGCCGAAACTGGTCATCTACAAGATCGTTGCCGACGGCACCTATTTCCCGGGCCAGACCGCGGACTATACCGTCCTCGTGCAGCATGCACCGGGATCAACCGCCGCCGCGGCCGATGTCGTGGTGCGCGATCTGTTGCCGGCGAATCTGACGCTGGTTCCCGGCACGCTGGTTGTCGTCAATGCGCCGATCGGCGTGACGCCGGTCGTCGATGGCGCCAATGTCAGCCTGCCGGTGCTTCCGCTTGGCGCGAACCTCGCCTTCCAGTTCCAGGCGGTGATCGGGTTCACGGTCGATACAACGGTTCCGCTGGTCAACACCGCCATTGTCGATTTCGATTCGCACCCTGGTGCCGGCGGCCGCCCCGGCAATGCCAGCGCGTCTGCGGCACTGCTCGTCCTGGCGCCGGGCAGTTTCCGCCGCGAAGCCGCCGCGGGGGCATGGCTCGATGATCGCTTTGTCGAAGATATCCCGCATGTCGATGCGATCTACACCGGCAGCGCTCAGGCGGGCGCACGCGTGACGGTGCGCATTGCCGATGCCAATGGCGCGCCGGCCGGCGTCGCCAATGTCACGGCCGATGCCGGTGGCAACTGGCTGGCGTTGATGCCGACGGTGACGGCGACCGATCTGATGCGGACCGATCGCCAGACCCAGTGGTTCGAACGGTCGTCACTGTTCACCAGTCCCGTCGGGCTTGAGAAGGTGCTTGCCGAGGGGCTGGGCGAACGCGTCCACCGCGTCGTCAACGGCGCCGATATTCCCGATGCGCCCTACAAGCTCAGCATCGAACAATCCCCGGCCGGCTTTGCGCTTGACGATGCGGCGGCCAGCAACTTGCGCGGCTATTTCGCCCCGGCGTGGCGCGACCAGTTGTTTGCCGAACAGCCGCTCTCGATCGGCACGGTGTTCCGCAATGTCGCCGGGGCCGCAATTGCCCGCGAATTTGCCGCCGACCTCGAACCTCTCGGCTTCGGCGTCAACGCCTTCAACGCCGAGTTTCTTGCCAACGCCATGGCGGGTTCAACCCGCTAAGCCTTCAGACCCACAGCTTCAAACGCAGCCAGCGCAGGGGCGCGCGCGCCACCTGCCACGCCAGCGGCGACCAGCCGCTGCGGATCGACGCCGTGCCGGCCATGCCGGGGCGCAACCCCTCGCTATCGTCGGCATCAATGGCAGCGACGGTCCGAAACACATTGCGGCCATCGATCACCTCGGCGAGCGGATAGATCCGCACGACAGTACCGCCGATGCGCGCCAGCGGCCGCGCCGACAGCGCCATCGAGACACGCTGGCCGGTTGTCACCCGGTCGATATCGCTATCGGCGACGCGGATATCGGCGCGATTGCCCTTGGCGGCGGCGATAGTGAACAGCAATTCGCCGCGGCTGACGCCAGCACCGATGCGTCGCCGCAGATCCTCACCGCCGACGATGCCGGCAATCGGCGCCAGGATCTCGGTTTCCGCCAGCCGGCTTTCGAGCAAAGCCACCTGCCCCGCCAGCTGTGCGACACGGAACTGCGCGATGCGTTCGGCGTCGACATCACCGTCGGCGCGGGCACGCGCGGCTTCACCAGCGGCGGCCTGCAGGCTTGATTGCGCGTCCTCACGCTCGCGGGCGATGGCCTGCGCATCGAGGCGCACCAGCAACTGTCCGGCGGCCACCTGATCGCCGGGTTCGACCTTCACCGCTTCAATCCGCGCCGTTGCCGGTGCCGTCACGGCGCGCCGCACCAGCGGCTCGATGGTCAGCGGCGCTGATACGCCATCCGGAATGGGAAGCAGCACCAATGCCGCGGCCAGCCCGGCAATCAGACGCCGTGCGAGGCGGGGGCGATCCGCCACCGCCACACCCCGCGGCCATGGCAGGCGTTGCACGATCGTATCGAAACGTTCGGCGAGGCTGGGCCGCTGCAGGCGCGCGGTGACGACGGGGGCCAGCGCCGCCAATTGGCGGATCACCCGCGCGCTGTCACCCGGCGGCCAGACCAGCGCCACCACGCCATCGCCCTCCGGTGACAGCGCCGCAATCCCGCGCACCGCCGCGCCATCCGCCAGGCGATCAAGCCCGGTAAAACCACCCGCACCGGCATCAACGATCAGGGTGCCGGCATCGGCAACTTCACCCGCCGCAAGTTCAAGCCGTCGCCGGGCTTCATCGGCAAGGGTCGGCGCGCCGCTGTCGGCGATCTGGACGACGCGGCGCCGGCGCAGCAGCGTCACGGCGATCCGCGCGGCACCGGCTTGCGCCGCCATGTCGCCGGCAAGGCCCGTCAACACCGGGGGGTTCCAGCTTGCTGCGGCAAAGCGTGCCAGCGTGGCGGCAAAGGCCTTGTCGTCGCCACTGCCATGGGCGCGACCAACAGCGCTGGCGAGTTCAAGCCGTTCGCGCGCCAGTGCCTGAGCAAGCGGCGTTGCCTGCGGCAAACGATGGATCACGACGCGCGCGCCAGCGGCGTCAGAGTCGATCACAGCAGCGGCGCCATTGCCTTCCACAGCCACACCATCCACCGCCGCCGCCAGCGCCAGCCGGGTTTCGATGGCGCCCAGTTCGAGCGGCTCGACAACGGCCCCACCAGCGACCCGCACCAGCGCCCGCGCGTCGCTGTTGAGCAGTTGCGCCTGGAACGCCACCATGCGCATCCCGGCATCGGCATCGCCGCCGGCCAGCGCATCGAGCGCCTGGCGCAAGGCATTGCCCGCCATTATTTGGCCAGCGGGGTCAGACGGATGCTGGCCTGCAGGCCCGACGGCAGGGTTTCGGCGGCATTGTCGAGCCGGAACACGCAGCGCACCAGCCCGGCATCGATCGCCGGATCGATATAGGCCAGTGTCGCGCGCCGATCGCCGCCAAAGGGTGCGGCGAACACCACCGGATAGGCCGCCCCCACCTTCAACCGGGCATAGTGCGCCACCGGCACAAAGGCTTCGCCGCGCAATTGCGCCAGATCGACGATGGTCGCCACCGGATCGGCCTTGCGGACGGTCATGCCTACGCGCGCGCCCATTCGGGTAACACGGCCGGCAAAGGGCGCGGTGATGACATAATTTTCGAGGACGACGCGTTCGAGCTGCAAGCGCTGCCCTTCAACGGCGCG
>JAAFIT010000143.1 GCA_013298745.1 Sphingomonadales bacterium | reverse complement strand
CCGCCCCGCCTGCCGCGATCACGGCGGAAGGCATTCCTGCCATTCCGGCGGCGCTCGCTGCCCAGGTCCGCCCCTATCTCGAATATCGCTCCGCGGCGTTCCAGGATTGGGATCCCAATGCCCGCGCCATGCTGGTCACCACCCGCTTCGGCAATGCCGCGCAGGTGCACCGCGTCGCCGCGCCCGGTGCGGACCGCACCCAGTTGAGCTTTGAAGGCGAACCCATCGCTAATGCTCGTTTTTCGCCGGACGGCAAGACCATCCTGGTCACCAAGGATGTCGGCGGCGGCGAGTTTTTCCAGCTTTACACCCTCTCTGAAGGCCGGCTGACGCTGCTGACCGACGGCAAGAGCCGCAATACCGGCGCCACATGGTCCCGCGATGGCGGACTTGTCGGCTTCACCTCGACCCGGCGGAACGGCACCGATGGCGATCTGTGGCTGGTGAATCCCACTGATCCGACATCCGCGCGACTGCTCGCCGAAGTAAAGGGAGGCGGCTGGTCGTTCGCGGACTTCAGCCCCGATGGCAAGACGGCGCTGATCAGCCACCGCACCTCCATCGAACAATCGGACCTTTACGAAATCGATCTCGCCACCGGCATTCTGGCCCGGCTCAATCGCCCGAACCGCGGTGGGGTGAGCTTCAACGGCGCGCGCTATGCCGCCGATGGCACCATCTATGTGACCTCTGATATCGGCAATGATGTCCAGCGACTGGGCACGATCGATCGCGTCAACGGTTTCCAGCAGATCGTCACCGGCCCGTCGCTATGGGATGTCGAGGATTTCGATGTCGCCCCCGATGGCAGCTTCATCGCCTACACACGCAACGAGGCCGGCAGCAGCAAGCTGCGGCTGATCAACCCGAAAACCGGTGCCATTCTCGGCGAAGCCAAGCTGCCGGCCGGTGTCATCACGGGCCTGAAGATCGCTCCCAGCGGCGAAATCGGCTTCAGCCTCGCCAGCGCGACCTCACCGGCGGACGCATGGAGCCTTGACCCCAAGACCCTCACCGCCACGCGCTGGACAACAAGCGAGACCGGTGGTCTCGATGCGTCGAAGAACCGCGAACCCGAACTGGTCACGGTCAAATCCTTCGATGGCCTGCCGGTTTCGGGCTTTCTTTACGCGCCGGACCCGGCGAAATTCCCCGGCAAGCGTCCGCTGATCCTCGATATCCACGGCGGCCCTGAAGGCCAGACTCGTCCCGGCTATCTCGGCCGCACCAACTATCTGATCAACGAGAAAGGCATTGCGGTTTTCTATCCAAATGTCCGCGGATCAACGGGTTACGGCAAGAAGTTCGTGAGCCTCGATAACGGGCCGTTCAAGCGCGAGGACACCGTCAAGGATATTGGCGCGCTGCTCGTCGCGCTCACCGCCCGCCCCGATATCGACGCCAGCCGAGTAGCCGAAACCGGCGGCAGCTATGGCGGTTATATGTGCTACGCAACCGCGATCAAATATGGCCCGCAGCTGAAAGGCGCCATCTGCGCCAGGCCGATTTCCAACTTCGTGACCCTGCTGGAGAACACCGAAAGCTATCGCCGCGATCTGCGCCGGGTCGAATATGGTGACGAGCGCATCCCCGCCCAGCGCACCAAGCTGATGGCGATTTCCCCCCTCACCCATGTCGCCGAATTGAAGGTGCCGCTGATGGTCGTCACCGGCAGCAACGATCCGCGCGTCAAGCCGTCCGAATCCTACCAGATGGTCGAAGCCGTCCGCGCCCAGGGCGGCAAAGCCTGGCATCTGATCGCCGCCGACGAAGGCCATGGATACCAGAAAAAGGCCAATCAGGATTACGAGTTCCTGAGCCGGCTGATGTTCTGGGATGAGGTGTTGAAATAGCGGCGGCGGCGATCGATCAGACCAGTGTCAGCTTGCCTGTGGTGATATCGTACATGGTGCCGATGATCTTGATGGTGCCCTTGGCTTCGAGGCCGGCGAGAACGGGAGAGCGGCCGCGGATGATCCCGACGGTCTGTTTGACATTGGTAACCGCGACGGCATCGACGAAGTCATAATTGGCGCCGGTGCGGTTGCCGGCATAGGCCGTCTCGGCGACCGCCGATTTGAAGCGGGCGAGCAACAGCGTCAGATTGCCGAGGACGACATTATCGATGGCGCCCTTGATCGCCCCGCAATGGGTGTGACCCATCACCACCACCAGCTTCGCACCGGCGGCGGCGCAGGCGAACTCAATCGAGCCGAGAATATCGTCGTTGACCGTGTTGCCGGCCACGCGGGCATTGAACGTGTCACCGATGGCGAGATCGCAAAGCACTTCGACGATGGCGCGCGAATCGATGCATGAAACAACGACCGCGGCGGGAAACTGCCCGCCGGCCGTGGCCTTCATTTCGGCAAGCGAATTGTTCAATCGCGGCGTACCGGCAACGAAGCGGGCATTGCCTTCGAGCATCAGCTTGATGATGGCATCGGGCGTCAAAACGTCCCGCGCCGCCTGGGTGAGCGCTGTAGCCTCGGCGGGTGCGGCGCCAGCGAGCATCGCGGTAGTAGCAACGCCGGTGAGCGCGCCGACAAGCAGCCCGCGACGGTCGGTTTCTATGCAACCCGCGCAACTGCCCTCGCTGTGAACATGGTCAATCATAGTGTGTCCCCCTATCGTCACAGCTTGTCGTAGGCGCCCGCAGACTGCAAGGTGGTGCCATGACAAACTCCCCTCCGCCCCCGCCCTTGCAGGCCGTGATCGTGCCTGTGACCGCTCTCCAGCAGAATTGCACCTTGCTGTGGTGTACCAAGACCATGCGCGGTGCCTTTACCGACCCTGGCGGCGATATCGATCGTCTCATGGCGGTGGCGAAACAGCACGGCGTGACAATCGAGAAGCTGCTCGTGACCCATGGTCATATCGATCATTGCGGGCTTACCGGCGTGCTGGCGCAGCGGCTCGGCGTGCCGATCGAAGGGCCGCATCCCGATGACAAATTCTGGATTGACCAGGCGCCAAGTGTTGGCGCCCAATATGGCATCGCCGGCGCCACCGCCTTCACGCCGGATCGCTGGCTGTTCGATGGTGATCAGGTCACGGTGGGCGAACTGGTGCTCGATGTTTATCACTGCCCCGGCCACACGCCCGGCCATGTGGTGTTTCACCACGCCCCGTCGAACCTGGCGATTGTCGGTGACGTGCTGTTCCAGGGCAGCATCGGTCGCACTGATTTCCCTAAGGGCAATTTCAACGACCTCATTCGCGCCATCACCACCAAGCTGTGGCCGCTTGGCGGGGAAACCGCCTTCGTGCCGGGGCATGGCCCAATGTCGACCTTTGCCGCCGAACGCCGCAGTAACGCCTTTGTTGCCGACAATGTGCTCGCCTAGGGCGTGTTGAGCGTCTCTAGCCAGTCGATCACCAATCCCTGAAGCCGCAGCCGCGCATCTGACCAACTGTGATCGGTCGCAACATGGGCCGTGGTGACGCGGCCACCAGCGGCGCGAACAGCGGCGGCGAGCGCGTCGCTCATCGGGGCAAGGCTATCGTCGGAGCTGAGAATGAGCAGCGGGATTTTGGCGAGACCGGCGGCGCCGTTGACGGTGCGATTGGCGGCTGCGTTGGCGATGAGTTCATCCGCCATCTTTTCAGGGTTGGTGCCGGCGAGGCTTTCGGCATTGTCCGCCGAGCGCTTGACGAGGTCGCCGCGCGGCATGCCGCCGACGGTCCCCATATCGCCCATCGAGATGGTAATGGCGCCGAGCAACGCCGGGTCCTTTGCCGCAGTCATCGCCGTCGACCAGCCACCCATGCTGTGGCCGGCGAGTGCGATGCGGGCGGGGTCGATGCCGAGTTTTGCCGCGACTTCGGGCTGACGCAGATAGGCGAGCACGGCCGCAGTGTCTTGCGGCACCTGGGCAAAGCGGAAGGACCCCGGGCTGCCCCAGCTGCCGCGATAATTGAAGGTGATGGCGTTCCACCCGGCGCGCCGCACCGCCTGGGCAAGATCGAGGTTCTTTTCATTGCCCGGCCAGCCATGCGCGATGACCAAGGTAGGGTGCGGTCCAGCACCGGACGCCAGATAGCCGACACCGTTGATCATCACATCGCCGGTTGGAATGTGCAGCACCTCCATCCGCGCCGGATGGGCAGCATCGCGCGGTGGATCCATGGTGAGCGCCACAGGGGCCCGCGCCAGCACCGGACTAGCCAACAGCAACGCCAGCAAAACGATCCGCATCATCTTTCCCCTGCCCTCTGGCGAATAGTCGCACCAGACGTTAGCCTCCGCACGCCCCGTACGAAAGGACCGCCATGTCTGACGATCGCCCCAATATCACGCAAGCGATGATCGACTTGTACGATCACTTCACCCATGTCGCCGGCAATCGCCGCGACCTTATCACCGGCATGGCGCGGCTGGCAGGTGGCACCGCCGCCGCGCTGGCGCTGCTGCCGTTGATCGAGGCGCGCGCTGAAGCCGCTTCATTGACCAGCGATACCGATCCCAAGCTCGTCAATGACCGCATTGTTTTTGCCCTGCCGAATGGCACCCGCATGGCCGCCTATCTTTCGATGCCGGCACGGGTGCCATCCCGGGCCCCCAAGGTGATGGTGATCCACGAGAATCGTGGGCTGACCGAGCATATCCGTGACGTCACCCGCCGCCTGGCGCTGGCCGGATTTGTTGCCATGGCGCCGGACTTCCTCAGCCCGCTCGGCGAAACCCCGCGCAGCGGGGATGGCAAGACCACCGCCGACGATATTGCGCGCGCCATGATCGGCACGCTCGATCCCGCACAAACCGTCGCCAATGCCGTCGCGACGGTCAAATGGCTCGATGATTATTCCAAGGGCCATGGCAAGCCCGGCGCCGTAGGCTTTTGCTGGGGCGGTGGACTGGTCAACAATCTCGCCATCGCCGCCGGCCCGGCATTGCGCACCGGCGTTGCCTATTATGGCCCGGCGCCTGCGGACCTGACCGGTGCAACACGGGTCAAGGCGCGGATGCTGCTGCACTTTGCCGGGCTCGATGAACGTATCAACACCCGCGGCAAGGAATGGGCCGATGCGCTCAAGGCCGCCGGGGCGCAGGTGGAAAGCTTCATCTATCCGGACGTCAACCACGCCTTCAATAACGATACCTCCGAAGCCCGGTTCAACCAGGCCGCCGCTGATCTGGCCTGGGGTCGGACATTGGCGGCGCTCAAGCCATGATCTGAAAGCTGCGGTTTCTGCCGATACTGGCAATTCTATCATTGTCTGCAATTGCAGATGATCTAGATTGTCAGGCATGCCCTTCGAAACACCTGCTGCAACGCCCGCCAGCATTTGCACCGCCGCCAAGGTACGACGGCTGGCACGACGGGTAACGCAGCTTTATGACGACGCGCTCAAGCCCTTTGGCCTCACGATCGGCCAGTTTGGGCTGCTGAGCAGCCTCAGCCGCCGCAATGGCGTTGGCGTTGGCGTGCTCGCCGAGCGCCTGGGTTCGGAAGCATCGACCGTATCGCGGCTTCTCCGCCCCCTTGAGGCTGCCGGCCTTATCGCAATCGGGCCGGATCCGCATGATGGCCGCGCCAAGGCAATCCGGCTGACCGATGCCGGCTATGACACGCGCCGACGCGCCGCCGCCGGCTGGTCCGCCGCGCAGGCGGAAATGGAAACATCGCTCGGCAACGGTCGGCTCGCTGCGCTGCGCTTCACCCTCGATGACGCCTATTCACACCTCTGATTGATGGGACGCTGCCAACCATGACCCTCCTGCTTTTACCTGCAATTGCACAAGCCTTGGTGCTGGGTGCACGACCATGAGCGATGTGACATCGCGCAGCAGCGCCAGTCTGAGCGGGCTGGAACTCATGCAAGGCATGGTCTCCGGATTGTTTCCAGCCGCCGCCATCGCCAAGCTGATGAACATGCGCGCCGGATCGGCGGGTGAAGGCTGGATCGAGTTTATCGGCAGGCCGGGGCGCGAGCATTATAACCCGATCGGCAGCGTTCATGGCGGCTATGCCGCAACCCTGCTCGACAGTTGCATGGGGTGCGCCGTCCACACCACCCTGCCCGCCGGGACTGGCTATACGACGGTCGATCTCAACATTACCTATCTGCGGGCAATGACCGACGCGACCGGCGATGTCATCGCGCGCGGCGACGTGATCAGTTCCGGCCGGCGCATCGCCACGGCGCGCGGCACGCTGACCGACAGCCAGGGCCGTACCATCGCGACCGGCATCACGACCTGCCTCATCCTGCGGCCGGAGGCTGTGGCATGACCGGCGCTGCCATCGTCATCGGCGCGGGTGACGCCACTGGCGGCGCCATTGCCGCCGCCTTTGCCCGCACCGGACTTGTCGCCGTACCGGTGCGCCGCACCGCCGATGCGCTGGCCCCCCTCGCCGAGCGCATTGCCGCTGAAGGTGGCCAATGCCTGGCCGTTGGCTGCGACGCCCGTGACGAGGCGCAAATGGTGGCGCTGTTCGACCGGGTCGAGGCTGAAATCGGCCCCGTCGAGGTCGCGGTGTTCAACATTGGCGCCAATTCGCCGATGTCGCTGCTCGACGAGACCGAGCGCCGCTATCGCAAGATCTGGGAGCTTTGCGCGCTCGGCGGCTTCC
>JAAFIT010000142.1 GCA_013298745.1 Sphingomonadales bacterium | reverse complement strand
CCCCCTCCAATTGCACCGTGGCTACTTGATCTTGGCCGGTGCGTCTTGCTCGCGTTCAGCGACTGACGGGGAACCCGACTTATAGTGTGCCGCTGTCCTTGGCCGTGCCAGGACAGCGGTCTTTGGGGCGGTCCGGCGAAGCCGACATTGTATTGTGCAGAAGGCGGCGAATGGGGCTCGATGCCCCATGAGCCGCCCCGGCGCCTGGCACAAAAGAGGGGCTCAAAGCCCCCTTCTGTCGCAGGCTGGATCAGCGGTTTATCGGGGCTGTTGGTTCGCCATTCTGACCAGCACATCGCCGTGGCAGCGCGCCGGCGCGCACCAGCACACGACGTCCCTGCCGGCAAGCTTCGGCAGCTGCGACAACAGGTCTGGCTTGTTGCGTAAGTACGCCTCGAACTTCGCAACCACCTCGTCGCGCGCGCCATCCTTGCCGATGACGAACGGGTTTCCCCAGATCGACGGTCGGCCGATGTAAACGGCGCCCGGTGGGACGCCGTGAAGCTTCTTGTTGAGCACTTTCGGCATTGCCGTTTTCCCTCAATATTCGCCGCTCATCCGGCCCGGCACGGTGTGGACGATCCGGTCGATGACCCAGGCCGGAAGGTTGGTGTAATCGCCTTCGTCGGCGCACCAGTACGAGCCGTCGGCGTTCTGGATGACGTGGATGTCGAAGCTCGAAATCTTCGACCGCTGAACCGCGTTCTCATAAGCCGCCATGAACAGGCTGAGGTCTTCGGCCGATGTCGGGGTGTCGAGGGTTGCGGTCTGCATGTCGGTCTCCTTCGAGCGGCGCCGGCGGGGGTTTCCGTCGGCGTGGCCCCCTCTTTGAGTGGGGCGACGACAGGGGGCAGGGACGCAGCGAAGCTGCGCCGCTCGCGGGCGGTGGGGGAGCCGATTTAGTTGGGTTGCCCGGTGCGGCGAGCGCAGCGCAGACGCGCGCCGGGCGGCCCGGCTAAATTGGGGGGACCGCCGATCCTTGCGCCCTGTCGCCGTTCCGCTCAGGGGCCTCTCACGCCGACGGGAACCTCTGCTGGTGTTGCGGGGGGCCTCAGCAGTTTCCCAGCCCGTTGCCGCTCACCAACGGCTGCGAGGCCGACCTGAATTATGAGCTTGTCCGAAAGCGCCGCGTCGGGCATTTTCAGCAGTGTCCAGAGGCCGCCATTCAAGCGGAGTGTGGACCTATGGCTATTCCAAAATCGACGAGTGTGAAGGCGCTGGCGCGCATCCGTGCCGAGCGCGATGAGTTTGACAGACGCGAACGTGAAGCGCGCCGTGATGCGGCGATCGAGCTTGGCGAGGCCGTACTCAAATCAGCCGATCTGGCGCTAGAGCCGACGGAGGTCGCGCAGCTGATTCAGGCTGTAATGAAGCATGGCTTTGAGGCGTCGCTGGCGCTGCTGACGCCGGCAGTTCCATCGCGCAAGGCCGCTGCCAATGGCAGCCAGCCAGGGGCGTCTGATCATGTCACCGGATGACCGGATCGCGGCCGCCGAGCGCCGCATCCAGGAGGTCATTGCAGACCGTGCCGCAAGCTACTGGTTGCGCGACGCCGCTAAGGCGGCGATCGCGCGTGATCCCGTCGATGCGGTCAACGATGCTGACTTTCTGCTGGGGCTTCTCCAGCCCTGGGCGGCGGCGATTGTCGATGCCGAGATGGCGCGCGCGGCGGAGCCGGCGTTGCCATTCGAGGCCGATGCCGAACCGACATGACTCGGGCGGCCCTGATCGCCGACAGGGTCATCGTCGGCGATTGCGTCGAAGCCATGAACGCACTGCCGCAAGGCTGCGCGGACATCGTCTTCGCTGACCCGCCGTACAACCTCCAGTTGGCCGGCGACCTCAGGCGCCCGGAGGGCGGCAAGGTCGCCGGTGTCAGCGATGACTGGGATCTGTTCGAGGGCTTTGCGAGCTACGATGCGTTCACGCGCGTATGGCTGAAAGCCGCGCGGCGCATCCTCAAACCCGATGGCGCGATCTGGACGATCGGCAGCTATCACAATGTCTTTCGGGTAGGAGCCGCCATGCAGGATATGGGCTTCTGGATATTGAACGACATCATCTGGTCGAAGACCAATCCGATGCCGAACTTTGCGGGCAGGCGCTTCACCAATGCCCATGAGACATTGATCTGGGCGGCGCGGTCGCAAGATTCCCGCTACCGCTTCAACTATCATGCGATGAAGGCACTCAACGACGAACTGCAGATGCGGTCGGACTGGTCGTTGCCGATCTGCACCGGCGCCGAGCGATTGAAGGTTGACGGCGCCAAAGCGCACCCGACCCAAAAACCGGAATCGCTGCTTTACCGGGTGCTCCTTTCGTCGACCGATGTTGGCGATCTGGTGGTCGATCCGTTCTTCGGCACCGGCACCACTGGTGCGATGGCGAAGTTGCTCGGCCGTCGCTGGATCGGCATCGAGCGCGATACCCGCTATGCAGCGATCGCCGAGGCAAGGATTGCCAACCTGCTGCCGTTATCAGGAAGCGCCCTGACGGTAAGCCAGGAGCGTCGCAGCGTTCCCAAAATCCCCTTCGGTGCGCTGGTTGCAGCAGGAATGGTCCGGGCAGGCACCCGCCTGCTCGGACCACATCGCCGCTGCGAAGCCGTTGTGCGCGCCGATGGTTCGATTGCCGTCGGCGATCTCGTCGGCAGCATCCACAAGCTTGGCGCTGTCGTCCAGAATGCGCCGAGCTGCAATGGCTGGATGTTCTGGCATGTCGAGGAATCGAGCGCCCTTGTGGCGCTTGATGCGAAGCGGAGCGAGTATCGCGCCCGTCTTGCTTCCTGACCGATGGCGAGCGCGTCCGACCACAGTAATAGGAACTGCGCTTTGGCGACTACATGTGCTGGCTAGAGAGCGGGATCGTTGCCCGATTGCTCGGCCGACACCCCCCTGCTTGCAGCTTCGGCAACAAGGTCCTTCGGCCGCAGATTGTCGAGCCACGACGCGCCAAGCTGGTTGCGGATCGCGCGTAGCGATGATCCGCGTGGATCGCTTGCATCGGAGCCGTTCATCCATGCGGCCCAGAGGTCGGTCTTCCACGACCGGCCGTGGCGTTCGCGCCAGTCGATGAGCGCCGACAGCATATCGTCGGTCATGTTTTCGAAGGTCGATTTCTGGCTCATGACCTGGCTTCCTGCGCTCGGGCTTCCAGCACGGTGCGGCTCGGACGTCGGTCACGCATGGTGAGCGACACCAGGTCGGAGAGCCGATATTCCCAGACGTTGCCGCGGATCAGGCCCATCATCGTCACGGTGTCGCCATCAGCGCTGAGCGCGATGGGGACACTCAGGACGTGTTTGCGGCGCGATCGCTGCTTGGCGATCTGCCACAACAACGAATTACCCTTTCTCGCAGGCGCGGCTGTCGGGTCATCGATGCGTTTCATGATGGTGCCTTTCCAATGTCAGAGGGGAAGTTCGGTCTGGGCGCCCACGGGCCGCGCCGATGCCGGTTTGCCGGCGAGAAGTGCGGCAGCCTCGAGACCGCACAGCCCAAGCGGACAGGTGCCGTAGGCGCCCTGTCGGTCGGCGGCGATGTCCCGCGACGCATGGGCATCGACAAAGTTGCCTCCATGCCCCGATGGTCTTTTGCAGCGCACGCCGATGCCGGCGCCGCAGTCCGGGCAGACGACCTCGAGGATCGGGTCGCGTGGCCATTCGAGGCTGCAGCCCGGCTTTGCACAGCAAACCGGCCCATGCCGGATGGCGAGGCCGCTCATGCGGCCTTCGCAACGGGTATCGCGCGTTCGGCGTGCCAGAGCTTGCCCTTGGGCAACTCGGCGCGAGCGACCATGCGGAAGCGAAACCAGTCGATCGCAAAATCGCAGGTGTCGTTAAAGCTGTAGCCGGGTGCATCGCCCGCCTGGCCATTGGTCAGGTCGACGGTGAGCGCGCCATCCCAGGTGACGGTGTGGCCCGAGCCCCAGACATAATCGATGATCCCGATCTGGAAGCGCCCTGACAGCCGCAAGGCTGGATAGGGCGCGGATGGCAGGCAGAAGTCGGCGTCGACCATGCCGGCGATGGCGAGCTGGCCGCCGTAGCTGGCGTTGTCGAAGATCTCGACGATTTCGTCATCATCGAGAAGCTGGGGCAGCGCCGGGTTATGCGCGACCTTCAGGGCGCGCCAGAGGCGCGCGTTCTCCGGACGGTGGCGCCAGGGACCCGTGTCGGGCCCATGTGCCTTCGACGATGTCAGCTTGATGCCTTTGCGGCTTTCGACAAGAGCAAGGAACTGCGCCATCGAGATGTTCAGGAATCCGAGGACGCGCGCCAGCGCGGCATTCGGATAGACGTGCTGAAGGCCGAAGCTCGGTGCTGTCGGGCTGAGCATTTCGTCTTCGACGCTTAGGCCTGCCGGCAGGCAGGGCAGGATGCTGATTTCGCGCAGGTGACTGTAACGGGTCATGGCACGTCTCCGGTTCGGGATGATTCCCCGAACCGGCGCAGCGCCCTCCCCTTTAACCTGTCGTCAGGCGGCCTCGGCGACCGTCAATTCGACATGCAGGCCAGCGCTGGCGAGCATGTTCACAAGGGCATCAATCCCGAAAACGTCGATCTTGCCGCGCATGAGGTCCGATATCCGCGGCTGCGTGACGCCAAAACGTCGGGCAGCTTCTGCCTGCGTCATCCCCGAACTCTTGATGCGCTCCTGAAGGGCGATCATGAGCCCAGACCGCACACGCATGTTTTCAGCCTCTGCCGGGCTGTCCTCGATGGCGTCCCAGACGCTGTCAAATTTTTGCTCCGTCACTTGCCGATCTCCTTCAAAAGCTCGTGATAGCGTTTCGTTGCCAGCGCCAGGTCCTGCTGACTGGTCTTCTGCGTCTTCTTCTGGAAGCAGTGAATGACGAACACCGCCGCCTCGAATTTCGCCACATAGATGACCCGGAAAGCGCCATCGGCATCCCTGATCCGGATTTCACGACAACCGGCGCCAATCGTTGTCATCGGCTTCCAGTCCGACGGGTCGAGTCCGTGTTGGACGCGATCAAGCTGGAAGCCGGCCTCGCGTCTCGCCGCAATCGGGAAAGCGCGAAGGTCGGCAAGCGCAGTGCCGCGAAACGCGATGGCTTTCGTTTCCTCTGGCATAATTGCCTATACAAAATATTGTATAAGAATGCAAGCCGCGCCCTGTGGACATGTGTCTCAATGGTCAGCGGCGATCGCCAGCAAGCGGCGTGCCGCTTCGGCCGCGCACGCCGGATAGGCGGCGCTGAGATGCCTGACGGCGTCGTGCTCGCGATCGGTTGCATGACCGCTGTTAACGAGCTGCTGCGATGTCATCAGCGCGGCGGTGATGACGTCGCCGGCATCACGCCTCGAACCGACGCGTTCCTGAGCCCGGTCGTCATAGTCGACCGGGGCGGTGAAGTTGGCCTCGAGCCACGTCGATAGGCCGTCCTCAACCCGCTCGAACCAGGCGCCGCTGTCGGCGTCGTCGCGGTCGAAGACGATTTCGACCTGGGCATAGCTGCCGAAGTCATGGTTGTGCGACTTGATCGCGAGGCGGGCGCCTTCGGGCGGCACGCCGAAGCGCGCGATGAGCGCGGCACGATAGACCGTGCATTCGAGCTGCTGGAGAGTGACCCAGTTGGCTGTGATGCCGGTCTGGGCGCAAGGCTCGTCGCTCAGCGTGGAGCCGATGCTGAAGCTGACCATGTGCATGATTGCCACTCTCAAGCTTTGAAGACGGGATGGAGATCGTCGATCGCCTCGACGTCGCAGCAGTCGGGGGTTTCGGTGATCGGCTGCCAGACGATGTTATCGTCGGGAGCGCCGCGCAGCTGGATCGAGGTGTCGAGGACGATCGCGAGACCGAGGATGAGGATCAGACAGTCGAGGAGGCGGGAGCGCTGAAGCATTGCCGTTTTCCCTTCGCCGAGCGGAATTGCTCGACGAACGGCGGCCGCCTCACCTTTCGAAACCATCGGCGGCAGCGGGGCGATGCCGAATTCGGCGGCGAACGCTGCCAGGCCATCGCAATCCTTGCAGGCGATCGACATGACCATTCTCCGCTGAACGTGATTGCTCAGCGTCTTCCTGCCCCCTCCCCATCTGTCGTATTGGACCGCCTGATCGCAGCGTTGTTTTCGCGTCATCCGGTCGTAACCCGCAGGGCCGAGACAGCTTCAGCTGGCTCGGTGAGCGCAGCGAGTAGGACGGGGTCGGCCGTCAGGCCGAGACGCCCAATCCTTGCCCTTTCGGCGCTGCAATCCATAGCTTTTCGACCAACCGGACCTGAACAACCCTCCCCAAAATCCTGCCGCTTGCTCATTAACCCCGGCATCACCCGGCGTTTTTGGCGTTTCAGCTCCTGCAGTTGATCTGCTCTGCGCTTCATCATCAACGCCGGCACTGCTGTCATTTGACTTCGCGCGTCGGGAGCAGACGAAAGCCCCGGCGGGCGAAGCCCGCCGGGGCGCAGGTCCCGATCAGAACGGGATGTCGTCTGCGAGTTCGAGGTCGGCGTCGGCCTTCTTCTTGCCGCGGCCCTTGGCCGGCGCCGGTTCGGCGGGGGCAACGGCAGCGGGGGCCTTGGTGAGGAAGTCAACCTTGTCGGCGTAGATCTCGACACCGTAGCGT
>JAAFIT010000141.1:1514-6628 GCA_013298745.1 Sphingomonadales bacterium | reverse complement strand
GCGGTCGGCCAGCAGATCCGCGCGCTCGAGGACACGCTGGGGGTGGTGCTGTTCAAGCGCATGACCCGTAACCTCGAACTGACGCCCGAGGCGGAGCGGGCGCTGCCGGCGTTGCGCGCCGGGTTTCTGGAGTTCGAGGAATCGGTGCGCATCCTGCAGGACGGCCAAAGCTCGAAAGTGTTGACCATTGCCGCGCCACGCGACCTGACGGCGAAATGGCTCAGCGCCCGACTGGCGACCTATGCGGCGGCGCACCCCGATGTGCGCTTCGTTATCGCCGCCAGCGACGCTGCGCCGCGCTCTTCCGATCTGATGTGGCGCCCGATTTCACCCAGGCCAATCTCGATCTCGCCATCGTTTTCTGTGTCGAGCCGACGGAAGAGGGTATTCACGGCAAGCCGCTGGGGCCGGAGACATTGGTAACAGTGGCCGGTGCCGCCAGCGACGCGCCGCGCATCGCCCATCCGGGAGATCCTGAAGCGCCGGGCCTCACGGTTGCCGATGCCGGCCTCGCCATCGATGCCGCCGCGGCCGGCCTGGGCGTGGCACGCGTGCCGATGACGCTCGCCGCCGCCGATCTTGCCGCCGGGCGGGTGACGCAACTGGGCGACGCCGAGGCAAGCGCGCGCGCCTATTGGCTGATGGCGCCGACACCGCAATGGCGGCAGGCGAAGGTGCGCGCGATGGTCGAGTTTCTGCTCGGCTGACGCTTCGGTGTCGCGCAGACGCAGAGACGCAAAGTCACACCATTGCATTCTTGATTGCGTCGCGCCGCGCACTAGTTTAGCGGCGTCCACCGGACAACAACTACGGGAACCGCCATGATCAAGTCACTGTTTGTTGCTGCTGCTTTCACTGTCGTCGCTGCCGCTCCTGCCGCTGCCCAGATGCCCGCCGGCAACGCCGCCGCTGGCGAAAAGGTGTTCGCGCAGTGCAAGACCTGCCATGTCACCGACAAGGGCGTGAACCGCGTCGGCCCGTCGCTGCACGGCGTCGTTGGCCGCAAGTCGGGCTCGGTCCCGGGCTTCAAATATTCGGCCGCCAACCAGAAGAGCGGCGTGACCTGGACCGCTCCGGTGCTGTTCCAGTATCTCGAAGCGCCGATGAAGTTCATGCCCGGCACCAAGATGGCCTTCGCCGGCCTGAAGAAGCCGCAGGATCGCGCTGACGTCATCGCCTTCCTCGCCACCAAGAAGTAAGCACCAGACCGTGCGCGTGTGCGTCATCGACGCCGCGTGCTCGCTGGTCGCCTCGTGGTGATCAATTCAACACCCCGGCGCTGGTTCAGCGCCGGGGTGTTGCTGTTTCTGGTCGCGGCCGCACCGCCTCCGACCAATCCGTCCCCGGTTGCAGCGACGCGCTTTACCGATCTTGCCACCAAAGCGCCGGTTGCCACTGATGCCTGGCGCGGCCGGTGGACGCTGGTCTCGTTCTGGGCCTGGTGGTGCGGCCCGTGCCTTGTCGAACTGCGCGGGCTTTCGGCGCTGGCGACGGCCAATCCGGACGTGTCGTTCGTCACCGCGGCGATTGACAGCCGCAGCCGCGCGATCAGATGGCTGGCGCGCAATCCGGTTCCGGGCACCGCGGCCCTGCACGTTGCCGGCGCGCCTGCCGACATCCTGCGCGCGCTCGGCGATTACCAGTTGCTGCTGCCGTTCAGCATTGTCATCGACCCGCAAGGGCGGATCTGCGCGTCGAGCGTCTATCGGCTCGATGCCGGCCAGGTCACCACGATGCTGAGGGCGTGCCGCCGCGGCTGAGGCCCGCCGCCCTTCCGCGCCGCGCTGCACCATGCTACGGCGCCTGCATGCTGACCATGAACAACGTCACCGTCCGCCTCGGCGGCCGGACCATCCTTGATAGCGCTACCGCGACGCTGCCGCCGCGGGGCCGCATCGGGCTGATCGGTCGTAATGGCGCCGGCAAATCGACGTTGATGAAGGTCATCGCCGGCACGCTCGATCCCGATAGTGGCAGCGTGGAGATGCCCAAGTCGGCGCGCCTCGGCTATGTCGCGCAGGAAGCGCCGGCGGGGCAGGGCACGCCGTTCGAAACCGTGCTGGCCGCCGATGTCGAGCGCGCCGCGCTGATGGCCGAGGAGGAGGCCGGCGTCACCGATCTCCACCGCCTCGCCGAAATCCACGAGCGGCTGATCGCCATCGATGCCTATACCGCCGCCGCCCGTGCCAGCCGCATCCTCGTCGGCCTAGGCTTTGACGAGGCGGCGCAGCATCGGCCGCTCGACAGCTATTCGGGCGGCTGGCGGATGCGTGTTGCGCTGGCCGCGCTGCTGTTCTCGCAGCCCGATCTGCTGCTGCTCGATGAGCCGTCGAACCACCTCGATCTCGAAGCGACGATGTGGCTCGAGAGCTTCCTCAAAACCTATCGCGCCACCATCGTCGTCATCAGCCACGAACGCGATCTGCTCAACAATGTCGTCGATTCGATCCTGCATCTCGAACAGGGCAAGATCACGCTTTACCCTGGCGGCTATGATGATTTCGAACGCCAGCGTGCCGAGCGGCTGGCGCAACTGGCAAGCGCCCGTGAAGCCCAGGCGGCGCAACGCGCCAAGCTGCAGGACTATGTGGCGCGCAACAGCGCTCGCGCTTCCACCGCCAAACAGGCGCAATCGCGGCAAAAGGCCCTCGCCAAGATGCAGCCGATCGCCGAAGCCGTCACCGATCCGACGCTCGTGTTCAATTTCCCGTCGCCGCCGCCGCTCAAACCGCCGCTGGTGATGATCGAACATGCCTCGGTCGGTTACAACGCCGTGCCGGTGCTCAGCCAGATCGATCTGCGGCTCGATCCCGATGACCGGCTGGCGCTGCTTGGCCGTAACGGCAATGGCAAGACGACGCTCGCCCGGCTGCTGTCGGGCCAGTTGAAGGCCATGGAAGGCGCCGTGGCCGCCCCCGGCAAGCTGCGCGTCGGCTATTTCACCCAATATCAGGTCGAAGAGCTCGATAGCGACGATACCCCGCTCGAACATATGAGCCGGCTGATGAAGGGCGCCAACCCGTCGCAGGTGCGCGCCCAGCTCGGCCGCTTCGGCTTTTCGGGGCCGATGGCGGAGCAAAAGGTCGGCAAGATGTCCGGCGGCGAAAAGGCCCGCCTCGCGCTGGCGCTGATCACCCGCGACGCGCCGCACCTGCTCATCCTCGATGAGCCGACCAACCACCTCGATGTCGATACCCGCGAAGCGCTTGTTCAGGCGCTCAACGACTATGAAGGCGCCGTCGTCGTCGTCAGCCACGATCGGCACATGATCGAAGCCAGCGCCGACCGGCTGGTCCTCGTCGATGCCGGCCGCGCCAAGGAATTCGCCGGCTCGCTCGACGATTATACCGACACTATCTTGGGCAAGGGACCAGCCGCCCCCGAAGGCAGCAAAAAGGGCAGCGGCAACAAGAAGGACGATAGGAAGGCCGCCGCCGCCGCCCGCGAAGCCACCGCAACCCTGCGCAAGACCATCAAGGACGCCGAAGCCGAAAACGCCCGGCTCACCGCCCGCATCGCCGAACTCGACCGCGCTCTGGCCGACCCGAAAACCGCCAACGCTTCCGATCGCCACCGCCCGGCCAGGGACCTGATGCGGCTGCGCGGCGAAGCCGAAAAGGCGCTCGCCGCCAGCGAAGCCGCGTGGCTGGCAGCGAGCGAGGCGCTGGAAACGGCTTGAAGCCGCGGCTTCAGGCAGCGCCCCTGCGAAGCCCAGGGCGGCGACGGCGCATTGCACTGCCGACAAGGCCGAAGCCGGCGATCAGCATCGCCCAGTTGCCGGGTTCGGGAACCGGGCTGGGGATCGACGTTGGGTAGAGACCGCCGAATTCACTGGTGTAGCTGGTGCCGGGGGTCAGCATTTCGATCATCGTGTAAGCCGAATTGGCAAAATTGTGCTTCTGTCTGAGGATGGCGCGATCGCCGAAGGTATAGCCTGGAAAGCTCACATCGATCCGGTTGAGCATTTCGAGATCGTTTTGGATAAACAGAATATCGTCGCTATCAACAAAATACAGGCTCGACGTGGTCAGATAGCCGTTCGCCAGCGTATTGGCGCCGCAGGCATCGGCAATCTCGGAATCGCTGCACACCCGCCATGACGAGGCAAATTTGGTTGTCGGCCGCGTCGAACGCAGCGCCGCTTCGTTTTCATAAAAGAGCGAGCTGCTGGTATAGGAAAAGCTGCTGCGGAAGAGTTGCGCGTCATAGGGATCGTCCAGAAAGACGTCCGACGTGATCGTCAGCGATGCATAGTTGGTGATTCTGACGACCGCCTGGCTTCCCTGCGCGATGCCGTTGAAGGTGATCTTGTCAACGGCGAGCGCGCCGACATAGCTCGCGGCGCTGGTGCTCTGCGGCAGAAAATCGGGCGCTTCCATGTCGATGAAATTCTGGGACGCGGCCTTCATCACCCCCGTTGAAAGGCTCGCTGTCGCATAGGCGGTGGCGGTGCTGGTCAGCGCAAAAATGTCGCTGAAGCAATTGACTCCCGACTGGTTGAGCTCGAAGCAACGCTGCTGGGCATAGGAATCATAATAGGATTTGTTGCCGGCGTACCCGGCATAGGAATGGGTCATCGGACGCCCCGCGGGCGCCGCCGTCGCGGTGCCGTAGAAGCTGTCGCCTTCATAGGCGAAGAACGGCGAATAGGTGAATTTCGTATCGACATCCATGGCGAGCGTGATCGAACGGGTCGTCGTCAACGCCTGGGCCGGCGCGACCGCACCGAGCAGGAGCGTCGCCAGAATCACTTGTCCTTTCATCAGATTGCCTCTCCTGTTGCAGCGCCCTGCGTGGTGGCGATGCCGGCACCGGGCGCAGTGTTTCCCCCATGACCGGCGCAGGCGCGATCGCCGGCAGATCATGGCGATTCGGTGCAACAAACCGCGCCCGGTCGCATCCCCTGATCAGGGGATCGACATCGGCCTGTTCGAACCCAAAATTGAATATTGCTTATTGGCAATGTCAGCGCTTTAAGTAGCGCGATGCTTGAGGGGCTTGAGCAACGTTTTCTGGACGCGCCATTCGTCGCGGGCGGCTGGAACCTTGCGCTCGACGCGCTGGCGCGAGCGACGGGTTCGACGCGGGCCAGCCTGTCGGGTGCTGACAGCACG
>JAAFIT010000141.1:0-1504 GCA_013298745.1 Sphingomonadales bacterium | reverse complement strand
GACGACAATACCCGCGCCTATGTGCGCGATTTCGCCGAGATCGGTGGGCTCGATAGTGCGGTCAACTGGCGCGCCGCGCTGCTGGCTGGCCAGTTCAAGGTTCTCCACGAGGAACATTACCGCACGCTGCGGCGCGAGAAGCGTTACGCGCTCTACAATGACTTCGCCGCAAAATATGACAGCGTCTCGGGCTGTCATACCCAGTTGGTGGCAAAAACACCCGGTGCGATCACCCTGGTGGCATTGCGCAGCCGTGCCGATGGCGTCCCCGAGCCCAAGGACGTCGAACTCTTCGCCGCGTTGTCGCCAACGGTGCTCAAGGCCATTCGCCTGCAGCAGGCGATCGACAATCAGGGCGCCGAATTGTTGCGCGGCTCGCTCGATGCGATGCAGGCGGCGGCCTTTGTGCTCGGACCCGTGGGCGAGATCATCGGGATGACACCGCTTGCGGCGCGGCTCGCCACGGATCATTCAGTCGTGGCGGTAGCCGGTCGCAGTCTCCGCGCCACCGATCGTGAGTCGAACCAACGCTTGCAATCGGTAATCGCAGCGGCGCTGCGGGCGCCCGGCCAGCCGATGGCGATGCGTCTCTGGCTAACGCGGCCGGGCGAAACTCAGGATGGCGTCGTGTGCGAAGTGCATGCCCTTCCGGTTCGCGAATGGCAGTTTGGCGGGACGCCTGCCGTGATCGTCACAGTCAAACCACCGGCGGGGATCGATTCCGCCACGGCCTTCCTGCTTCAGCAATCCTTCGAACTGTCCGCTGCCGAAGCCGATGTGGCGCTGCTGTTGGCGCAAGGCCTGTCGCGGGCGGAAATCGCCGGTCGGCGCGGCGTGAGCCTAGAGACCGTCGCCGCGCAGTTGAAGACCATTTACCGCAAGACCGACTGCCACCGTGAAGCCGAGCTGGTGGCGCTGGTGGTGCGCATGGCGCGCTAAAACCGCCGTTTGCAAATGGGGTCTGGGGCCAATGGCCCCAGCCGCCGGAGGCCCTTAAGCGTCCAATGCTTCCGCATCCACCGCATCCGCATGCGCCTGGATGAACTGGAAACGGTGTTCGGGGTTTCGGCCCATCAGGCGTTCGACGAGATCGGCGACGGCGGCTTTGGCGTCAACGCCATCGGGCAACACCACGCGCAAAAGGGTGCGTTTGGCGGGGTCCATGGTGGTTTCGCGCAGTTGTTGCGGTGCCATTTCGCCGAGGCCCTTGAAGCGGCCGACTTCGATCTTGGTCTTGCCCTTGAAGACGGTGTCGAGCAGTTCGAGGCGGTGGGCGTCGTCGCGGGCATAGGCGACGGTGCCGCCGGCGGCGAGGCGGTAGAGCGGCGGCAGGGCGAGGTAGAGCCGGCCGTCGCGGACGAGGCCGGGCATTTCCTGGAAGAAAAAGGTCATCAACAGCGTGGCGATATGGGCGCCATCGACATCGGCGTCTGTCATGATGACGATGCGTTCGTAGCGCAGATTTTCGGGGTTATAGGCACCGCGGGTGCCGCAGCCGAGCGCC
>JAAFIT010000140.1 GCA_013298745.1 Sphingomonadales bacterium | reverse complement strand
TTGCGGCGCTGGCGCTGCCGGACGCCGTCAAGGCCCGTCTCGATGCGGTGGCCGCCTTGGTCGCAGGCCTGTCGGGTATTGCCGTGACACTCGATCCGACCGAGCGCCACGGCTTCGAATATCAGACCTGGATCGGCTTTTCGCTGTTCGGCGACGGCGTTTCGGGCGAAATCGGCCGCGGCGGCGCCTATGACATCGTCACCCCGGCGGGCGGCCGCGAGCCGGCAATCGGCTTTTCGCTGTATGTCGACGGGCTGGTCGATGCCGGCCTCGGCGTTGTCGATCCGCGCCGCGTGCTGGTGCCGCTGGGCACCGATCCGGCGATTGCCGCGTCGCTGCGTGCCCAGGGCTGGTCAACGGTCGCGGCGCTCAGCCATGATGCCAACCCTGCGGATTTTCGCTGCACGCACATCCTCGATGGCGTAGAGCCGAAACCGATTTAACCTCTCCCCTGCCGGCAGCGGCGAAGGAACCACGATGCCCAACGTAACCGTCATCGGCGCCCAATGGGGTGATGAAGGCAAAGGCAAGATTGTCGATTGGCTGTCCGAACGCGCCGATGTCGTGGTGCGCTTCCAGGGCGGCCACAACGCCGGCCATACGCTGGTTGTGGGTGAAAACGTCTACAAGCTGAGCCTTTTGCCCTCGGGCATCGTCCGCGGCACCTTGAGCGTCATCGGCAACGGCGTTGTATTCGATCCCTGGCACTTCCGCGATGAAGTCGCGCGCATCAGTGGCATGGGCGTGAAAATTTCACCGGAGAATCTTCAGGTATCGGACCAGTGCCCGCTGATCCTGCCGCTGCATCGCGACCTCGATGGTGCTCGCGAAGACGCCTCGGGCGCCGGCAAGATCGGCACCACCCGCCGCGGCATCGGCCCGGCCTATGAAGACAAGGCCGGGCGACGCGCGCTGCGCGTCTGCGATCTCGCGCATCTGGAGGACATCGGCCCGCAGCTCGATCGCTTGCTTGCCCATCACAATGCCTTGCGCACCGGCTTCGGCATCGCGCCCGTAGACCGCGAAGCGCTGCTGGCGCAATTGCACGACATCGCGCCTGCGGTCCTGCCCTTCGTCAAGCCGGTGTGGACGACGCTGCGCGACGCCAAGGCCAAGCGCAGTCGCATCCTGTTCGAAGGCGCGCAGGGCGTGCTGCTCGATGTCGATCACGGCACCTACCCGTTCGTCACTTCGTCGAATGTGGTGGCGGGCCAGGCGGCCGCAGGCAGCGGCATGGGACCGAATGCGGTCGGCTATGTCCTCGGCATCGTCAAGGCATACACAACGCGCGTCGGGTCCGGCCCCTTCCCGACCGAACAGGACAATGCCGACGGCGAAAAGCTGGGCCAGCGCGGCCATGAATTCGGCACGGTGACGGGTCGCAAGCGTCGTTGCGGCTGGTTCGATGCCGTGCTGGTGCGCCAGGCCATCGCGGTTTCGGGCGTCACCGGCATGGCGCTGACCAAGCTCGACGTGCTCGATGGCTTTGAAACGCTGCGGATCTGCACCGGCTACAGGCTTGACGGGCAGGTTCTCGATCATTTTCCGGCGCACTCGGCCGATCAGGCGCGGGTCGTGCCGGTCTATGAAGAGTTCGCCGGCTGGAGCGAATCGACCGCCGGCGCCCGCCGCTGGGCCGATCTGCCGGCGCAGGCGATCAAATATGTCCGGCGCATCGAGGAATTGACCGAATGCCCCGTCGCGCTGGTCAGCACCTCGCCACAGCGCGACGACACGATTTTGGTGCGCGATCCTTTCATGGATTGAGGCAGGCGGCTCGTTTGCCTCCGGCGGCATGGCCTGTCCTACAGCCGCGAAATATGCTAACCTATCTGGAATATCGCTCTTTCTCATCGCTGGATCAGGACGCGCAACGGGCCGCGCGTCTGAAAATCGAAAGGCCAGAGATTCCGCGTTTTCGTCTGGCTTTTCGAAACAGCGCCGGTGGTCAGCGAATGGCCATTCCCAGACCCGCTGCGAGCCGGTTGTTCCAGCCGCGCACCAGCCCCGGCACCAGCACGATATCGATCAGCCACCACAGCCAGGCCAGCGAGCGCATGACGCCGCCGATGCCGGCGAGCGGTCCGCCGCTGCCATCGAAGCTGATCGAAGTGTTGGTCGATGACCCGAAGACCGTTTCGATCGTCTGGGTATCGGTCTGCGCGCCCGACCAATAGCCGATGCCGACGAGCAGCCAGCCGCCGACGTGCAGCGCCAGCATCCACCAGCCGGTCTTGCCGGCGCGCGTGTAAAAGCGATGCGCGCCGAAGAGGCCGAGGAAGAACCACAGCAGATAAGCGACAAGCGTTGATTTGCGCCCGGCTTCGTACAAGGCAAGATCGGGCTTCGCGGTGGAAACGGTGTCAGTCATACCCCAGATGTGGCCCGCGCCACGCGATGATGCAAGGGTGCAACGAATCGATAACGGCGAACGAACAAATCGGTTGGCGGTTCGCGCCAATCGGCCTTAACCCGGCACGGCAATCGCCCTCTCCGGCATCAGACACGGACACGCCATGACCAGCTTCGACCATGATCTTTTCGTTATCGGTGCCGGCTCGGGCGGGGTGCGCGCCAGCCGCATCGCCGCCGGCCATGGTGCCAATGTCGCGGTGGCCGAGGAGCACCGCGTCGGCGGCACCTGCGTCATCCGCGGTTGCGTGCCGAAAAAGCTGCTCGTCTATGGCGCGCATTTCGCCGAGGACCTCGAGGACGCCAAGCGCTTCGGCTGGCAGATCGAGGGCAAGTCCTTCGATTGGCCGACGCTGCGCGACAATGTGCTGGGCGAGGTCGATCGCCTCAACGGCCTCTATCAAAACACGCTCGACAGCCACAAGGTCACCACTCTGCTCGGCCGCGCCACCTTCATCGATCCCCACACGCTCGATGTCGAAGGCAAGCGCGTTACGGCGAAGCATATCCTGATCGCCACCGGGGCGCGGCCGTTCATCCCCGATGTTCCCGGCGCCGAACTCGGCATCACCTCGAACGAGGTCTTCCATCTTCCCGCGCTGCCAAAGCGGATCGTCATCGCCGGCGGCGGCTATATCGCCAATGAATTTGCCGGCATCTTCCACGAACTCGGCGTCGAGGTGACGCTGATCAACCGTAGCGAGACGATCTTGCGCGATTGGGAACCGGCGCTGGCTGACCGGTTGCTGACCATCTCGATGGCCAAGGGCATCAACTTCAAGCTCAACTGCCGCCTCGAACGGCTTGAGAAGACGGGAGATTGCATCACCGTCCACTTCACCGACGGCAAGTCGCTGGAGACCGATTGCTTCCTCTGGGCGGTCGGTCGGCGACCAAACATCGAAGGTCTGGGGCTGGAAGCGGCCGGCGTTGCGGTCACCGACAGCGGCGCCATTGCCGTCGATGCCGACAGCCAGACCAATGTGCCGCATATCCATGCCGTCGGCGATGTGACCGACCGGGTTCAATTGACGCCGATCGCCATTCGCGAAGGCCATGCCGTCGCCGATCGCCTGTTCGGCACGCGCAAATGGCGCGTCGATTACAGCGCGATCCCCAGCGCGGTCTTCTCCAACCCGCCCCTCGGCAGCGTCGGCATGGGCGAAGCGGCGGCGCGCAACACGCTCGGCGATGTGCGTATCTTCACCTCGGATTTCCGACCGATGCGCAACGTTCTCGCCGGCCGCAACGAGCGAGCGCTTTACAAGCTGGTTGTCGATGCCGCGACCGACAAGGTGGTTGGCGCGCACATGATCGGCCCCGATGCGCCGGAAATCCTGCAGGCCGTCGCCATTGCCGTGAAGGCCGGCCTGACCAAGGCGCAATTCGACGACACCGTCGCGCTGCACCCGACGATGAGCGAGGAACTGGTGCTGATGCGGTAGGCGCAGCGCGGCCGGCGGGGCGAGGCGGTCTCCGCGCCTCGAACCCATCCGGCGCTGGCGCGGGCTTTGCCCGCGCCCTCCCTTTTGCGCGCGGCTTGACCGAAGGGCCGAGCCGGCTCAATCTTCCTGCCGGGAGATCGCACTATGGCTAGCCAAGCGAAAATCGAGACCAATCCCTATCTCGAAGGCGTGTATGCGCCGGTCGCCGATGAACTGACCGCCACGGCGCTGCCCGTCACCGGCACCCTGCCCACCTCGCTCAACGGCACTTACATCCGCATCGGCCCCAATCCGGTCACGCCGCCCAACCCGCGCTTCTACCATTGGTTTGCCGGCGACGGCATGGTGCATGGCATCCGCCTCGCCGACGGCAAGGCCGAATGGTATCGCAACCGCTATGTGCGATCGAACCGCGTCAGCGCTGCCTTGGGCGAAGCGTCGGCGCCCGGCCCGCGCGACGAACGCACCGATACCGTCAACACCAACATCATCGGCCATGCCGGCAAGTTTCTGGCCCTGGTGGAAGCCGGCGGCTTTCCGGTGGCACTCGACAGCCTGCTCGGCACCGTCGCGCACACCGATCTCGATGGCAGCCTCAGGATGGGCGGCTTTTCGGCCCACCCGCACCGCGATCCAGACAGCGGTGAACTCCACGCCATCTGCTACAATGGCGGCAACACGGCGTTCGTTCGCCACGTCGTCGTCGGCACCGATGGCAGGGTGCGCCGCGAAGTCGCGGTTCCGGTCAGCGATGGCCCGATGATCCATGATTGCGCCATCACCGCGCGCTTCGTGCTCATCCTCGATCTGCCGGTCACCTTTTCGATGCCGGCGGCGCGCGCCGGAGTCGGCTTTCCCTATCGCTGGAATGATGCCCATCCCGCCCGCGTCGGACTTTTGCCGCGCGAAGGCAGCGCCGATGATGTGATCTGGTGCGATGTCGCGCCGGCACAGGTGTTCCACCCCTGCAACGCCTATGATCTGCCCGATGGCCGGGTGGTCATGGATGTCGCCGTCCATGACCGGGTGTTCGACGAGGAGCACCCGACCGGCCCCGGCGCCACCACGGTCACCTTCGAACGCTGGACTTGCGATCCAATGGCACGGCGGGTCGACCGCCAGATCATCGACACCTTGCCGCAGGAATTCCCGCGCTTCGACGAACGCCTCACCGGCAAGCCCTATCGCTATGCCTATTGTGTCACGCTGGCCGAAGCCGGCGATATCTCTGGCGTCATCGCCCATGATCTCGAAACCGGGGACCGCAAGCTGCATGATTTCGGGCGGGGGCGGATTCCAGGCGAATTCGTGTTCGTACCGCGCCACCCGACCGCGGGCGAGAATGATGGCTGGCTGATGGGCCTGGTTGTCGATGCACGGCGCGCGGCAACCGATCTGGTGCTGCTCGATGCGCGCGATATCACGGCGCCGCCGGTGGCGGTGGTGGCACTGCCGCAGCGCGTTCCGCTGGGCTTTCACGGCAACTGGATCGCCGATGGCTGATCGGCGTGCCGTGCGCGAAGGGCTTGCACACGGCGCGTAACCGAAGCAAAGCACCGACGATGACGACGATCAATCACTGGACCCCGACCAGCTGGCGCGCCCATGAAGCGCGGCAGCTCCCCGCCTATCCCGACGCCGCGGCGCTCGCCAAGGTCGAGACCGAGCTTAAATCCTATCCGCCGCTGGTGTTCGCCGGCGAAGCGCGGGACCTTACTGAGCAACTAGCGAATGTCGAAGCCGGCAAGGCATTCTTGCTCCAGGGCGGTGATTGCGCCGAAAGCTTTGCCGATTTCCACCCCAACAACATCCGCGACACCTTCCGCGTGCTGCTGCAGATGGCTGTCGTCCTCACATTCGCGTCGAAGATGCCGGTGGTGAAGGTCGGCCGCATGGCGGGGCAATATGCAAAGCCGCGGTCGGGCGATTTCGAGGAACAGGACGGCGTCTCGCTGCCGAGCTATCGCGGCGACAATGTCAACGATATCAGCTTCACGGCAGAAGCCCGCACCCCCGATCCCGAGCGCATGCGGACCGGTTACATGCAGTCGGCCGCGACGCTTAACCTGCTGCGCGCCTTTGCCTCGGGCGGCTATGCCAACCTCCACCAGGTTCACAAATGGAACCTCGATTTCACCGGCCGATCGCTGTGGTCCGATCAATATCAGGCGCTGGCTGACCGTATCGGCGAGGCACTCGATTTCATGGCGGCCTGCGGGATTTCGCCGGAAACCGTGCCGCAACTGAAGGGCACCAGCTTCTTCACCAGCCACGAAGCGCTGTTGCTCGGCTACGAACAGGCGATGACCCGGCAGGATTCGCTGACCGGCGACTGGTACGACACCTCGGCGCACATGCTGTGGATCGGCGATCGCACGCGCTTCCCGGGTTCGGCGCATGTCGAGTTCCTGCGCGGCGTCGGCAATCCGCTCGGCCTCAAATGCGGCCCGACGACCGAGCCCGACGATCTCATCCGCCTCATCGACACCTTGAATCCCGGCAACACCCCTGGCCGCCTGACGCTCATCACCCGTTTCGGCCATGACAAGGTCGAGGCGCATCTGCCGCGCCTGATCCGCGCCGTCCAAAAGGAAGGTAAGCGCGTCATCTGGTCGTGCGATCCGATGCACGGCAACACAGTCAAGGCCGCCGGCGGCCTCAAGACGCGTCCGTTCGACCGAATCTTGAGCGAAGTGAAAAGCGTTTTCGCCGTCCACCGCGCCGAAGGCAGCCACGCCGGCGGCATCCATATCGAAATGACCGGCCAGAATGTGACCGAATGCACCGGCGGCGCCATCGCCATTACCGATGAAGGCCTCGCCGATCGCTACCAGACCCAGTGCGACCCGCGC
>JAAFIT010000014.1 GCA_013298745.1 Sphingomonadales bacterium | reverse complement strand
CAAGGACCTCGGCCGCCGTCACGGCGTCGCCAGCGGCAACCAGCGCCAGCGCATATTTGGCGGCGAGTGATTCGCGCTCGGGCAGTTCGGCGGTGAGCGCGGCGAAGGTGGCAAGCGCATCATTGTGCATGCCGGCGGCGCTGGCGGCTTCGGCGGCGGCGGTGAGCGCGGCGATTTCGGCTTCGGCATCGGCTTCGTCCTGCGGTGCCGGCACGGCGGCGAGCAAGCGATCGACAAAGGCCTTCAACTCGCGTTCGCCAAGCGCACCCTGGAAACCATCGACCGGCTGGCCGTTCAGAAAGGCATAGACGGTCGGGATCGACTGGATGCGGAACTGCGCGGCGAGTGTCTGATTCTTGTCGACATCGATCTTCACCAGTTTGACGCGCGGGGCGTTCTCGGCGGTGACGCGCTCGAGCAGCGGGGTCAGCGTCTTGCACGGCCCGCACCATTCCGCCCAGAAATCGACGAGCACCAGCGCATCGCGCGAGGCATCGACAACATCCCGGCGAAAGGCTTCGATGCTGGCCTTTTCGGTGGCGGCGGTGGCGAGGCTGGCCAAGGGGAAGTCCTCTTCGAAAGCAATGACAGTCTGTGCCCGGCATATGGGACCGATGGGGGTATTTTGCCAAGTCCGGTGCGGCGTTGCCGATGCCGCAGGACGATTTTGCCGGATTCTGCTTGCATCGGCAAAGCGCCTTGTGTTAGCCGCGCCGCTCGCCACGAGGAACACCAGCGGTTCCGATGGTTGAGCGGGCGTAGCTCAGGGGTAGAGCGCAACCTTGCCAAGGTTGAAGTCGAGGGTTCGAATCCCTTCGCCCGCTCCAGCCGCACTGCGGCTGGAAGCAAGCGCAGCTTGCGCACAGACTCGCAAAAGGCCGGACAGCGAGGCGGTCGGGTTCCCCGACCGAACTCGTCTGACGTCAGCATGGGCTTTGCCCATGCCCTTCCAATTGCTTTTTTAGCGCATTAGCCTGATGCTGCTGTTCTTTGGGAGCATCAACCATGCGCAACACCGCCAAACTCGCCATCGTCCTTTCTGGTGCCCTCGCGCTCACCGCCTGTCAGACCAACGCCGGCCGCGGTGCCGCCATGGGCGTGGCCACCGGCGGCAGCGTCGTTGGTGGTGCTGCGGTGGGCGCGGCCGGCGGGGCAGCGATGGGCGGTCCGGCGACGACAGCGGTCGGCGGCGGCGCGCGTGGCGCGGCGGCGGCATCGCTGACCGGCGGCAATGTGGCGACCGGCGCGATCATCGGCGGCACGGCCGGCGCCATCCGCGCCAACAACGCCAATGAACCGGCCGGCACCTGCTACAACGTGCAGACCAACCAGCAGGTGCCCTGCCCGCGCTAGCGCAAGGACTTACCCGGGCACCGTCTCGAACGCCGGCACCGCCCCCAGATCAATCCAGTCCTGCCGGCTTTTCGCCCAGACCTGAAACGCCGGCGCGAAGCCGCCGGTATCGTCGAGCGTCCCCGCCTTGACGAACACCATGCCTTCTGACCCCGCCACGCGACTGAACAGCGGCGACCCGCAGGTGCCGCAGAACTCGCGCCGTACCGCATTGCCGCTGTCGCCATGATCAAGGAACAGCGTCGGCGCGCCCGTCACTGCCATCGCTGCCTCCGGCACACCGATCAGCATTGAAAACGCCGTGCCCGCCTGTTTCTGGCAGTTCTTGCAATGGCAGACGCCCTGGAGCGCTGGCTGGCCTGCAATCTCGTAGCGGATGGCGCCGCATAGGCACCCGCCGGTCATTGGGGTCTTCATATCGCGCTCCTTTTGCTCTCCTACTGAGCCAAGCACCTCGCGTGCCGTAGGGCCAGCCCCCATCCATGCTAGCTTTCCTGCCCCCGGCCCGGTTATGTCTCGGCGCAAGGGAGAACCATCATGCGCGCCGATGCCGAATTCGATATCGTTGTTCACGGAGCCACCGGCTTCACCGGCCGGTTGGTCGCCGAGCATCTGCAGAACCGTTACGGCAGCAATGGCGCCGTCAAATGGGCGATGTCCGGGCGCTCCGCAGACAAGTTGAACGCGGTTGCCGCCGAAATCGGTGGCAGCGTGCCGATGATTGTTGCGGATGCTGCCGATCCGGCCTCGCTGGAAGCCATGGTGACGCGCACCAAGGCCGTGATCACCACCGTCGGCCCCTACCAGCTTTATGGTGAGCCCTTGCTCGCCGCCTGCGCCGCCGCCGGCACCGATTATCTCGATCTGTCGGGTGAGCCATCGTGGATGGCGGCGATGATCCCCAAATATGATGCCGCCGCCAAGGCCAGCGGCGCGCGCATCCTGTTTTCGTGCGGGTTCGATTCGATTCCGTTCGAGCTCGGGGTCTTCTACACCCAGAGCCTGGCGCAAAAGCATCTCGGCCACCCTGTCAGCCACATCAGCGGCCGGGTGCGTGACATGCGCGGCGGCCTGTCGGGTGGCACCGCCGCCAGCGGCCGCGCGACCATGGCGGCGATCCAGAAGGACCCGTCGCTGATGGCGGTGATGTTCAATCCCTTCGCGCTGACGCCGGGCTTCACCGGCCCCGAACAGCCGCGCGGCGACAAGCCCAAGTTCGATGCGCTGCTTGGGCAGAACGTCGGCCCGTTCATGATGGCGGCGATCAACACCAAGAACGTCCATCGTTCCAACGCGCTGCAGGGCCATGCCTATGGCGCGGACTTCACCTATGACGAGATGGCGATCGTCGCCGACGGCGCACAGACCGAGTTTCCGGCGCTGACCGGCGACAATGTGCCCAAGCCCGGCGAAGGCCCCTCGAAGGAGGAACGCGAGACGGGCTTCTATGACCTGGTGTTCGTCGGCGTCGATTCGGCCGGCAAACAGGTGCGCGGTGCGGTCTATGGCGACAAGGACCCCGGCTATGCCTCCACGTCCAAACTGATCGCCGAAACCGCCATCTGCCTGGTGCAGGAACGCGGTGATGTGGCGGGCGGTGTCTGGGTGCCGGGCGCAGCGCTGGGGCAGAGCCTTGTCGATCGCTTGCAGGCACACGCCGGGTTGAGCTTCACCGACGAGACGGCGTGAGCGGCGACCACCATCATCATCATCACGACCACGGCCATTCGCACGCGCCGAACAACTTTGGCCGCGCCTTTGCCATCGGCATCACCATCAACCTCGCCTATGTCGGCATCGAGGCGATCGCCGGGCTGACCACCGGATCGATGGCGCTGCTGGCGGATGCCGGGCACAATCTGTCGGACGTGCTGGGGCTGGCCGTCGCCTGGGCCGGGCTGCGGCTGGCACAGCGCCCGGCCAGCGCGCGCTTTACCTATGGTCTCAAACGCAGCGGCATATTGGCGGCGCTGTTCAACGCCGTGCTGCTGCTGTTCGCCTGCGGTGCCATCGCGGTGGAGGCGCTGCGGCGCCTGGCCGATCCGCAACCGGTGCCGGGCACCGTCATCATGGCGGTGGCGGCGGGCGGCATCCTCGTCAACGGCATCACCGCCTGGCTGTTCGCGCGCGGACAGAGCCGCGACGTCAACATCCGCGGCGCCTATCTCCACATGCTCGCCGATGCCGGGGTTTCGGCGGCGGTGGTGGTGTCCGGGCTGATCATCCTCAAGACGCAGGCTTATTGGATCGATCCGGCGTTGAGCCTTGTCGTCGTCGCGGTGATCCTGCGCGGGACCTGGGGGCTGCTGCGCGAATCGGTGGCGATGGCGCTCGATGCCGTACCCGATGGCATCGATGCAGAGGCCGTCGCCGAATTCCTCAAAAGCCGCCCCGGCGTGGTGACGGTCCACGACCTCCACATCTGGCCGATGGGAACGACCGACACCGCGCTGACCGCGCATCTGGTGATGCCCGAAGGCCATCCGGGCGACGCAGCGCTGGCAGCACTGGCGCATGATCTGGAACACCGCTTCGGCATCGATCACGCGACGATCCAGATCGAAACGGGCGCTGCGGATTGCGCGGCGGTGGCGTGCGCTTGATGATTGCCTCCGGCGGCTGGGTCCTGTGGCCCCAGACCCCAATCGTTAATCGCGCCCAACCAGATAACGTTGCCCCGTGATTGACACGGGGCGACTGAGATGGCTGGGTCTGGGGCCGATGGCCCCAGCCGCCGGAGGCCCTTCCTTTTGCTGGCTAGCGTCGCAGCCGCACCGTCGCTAACACCCCCCCATGCGTATCATCGATCATTTCATCGGCGGCAGCGCCGTTTCGTCGGGCACTCGCAGCAGCGATGTCTTTGATCCCAATTCCGGCAAGGTGCAGGCGCGGGTAACGCTTGGCGACGCCGCGACGCTCGAGCAGGCGGTGGCCGCAGCGCGGAAGGCGCAGCCCGGCTGGGCAGCCACCAACCCGCAGCGGCGGGCGCGCGTTATGTTCAAGTTCAAGGAACTGGTCGAGGCCGAGATCGACGAGTTGGCGCGCATCCTGTCGTCCGAGCACGGCAAGGTGCTGGCGGATTCGAAGGGCGATATCCAGCGCGGCCTTGAGGTCATCGAGTTCTGCTGCGGCATCCCGCATGTGCTGAAGGGCGAATACACCCATGGTGCCGGGCCGGGGATCGACATTTTCGCGCACCGTCAGCCCGTCGGCATCGGCGCCGGCATCACGCCGTTCAATTTCCCGGCGATGATCCCGATGTGGATGGCGGGCGTCGCCCTCGCCACCGGCAATGCCTTCATCCTGAAGCCTTCGGAGCGCGACCCGACCTTGCCGGTGCGGCTCGGCGCGCTGTTCAGGGCGGCGGGGCTGCCCGATGGCGTGTTCAGCGTGGTGAATGGCGACAAGGAAATGGTCGATGCCATTATCGATCATCCCGATATCGCCGCGATCAGCTTTGTCGGCTCGTCGGACGTGGCGCACTACATCTCGTCGCGCGGCTGGGCCAATGGCAAGCGCGTCCAGGCGATGGGCGGCGCCAAGAACCATGCCGTCATCATGCCCGATGCCGATCTGGATGCGGTGGTGCGCGATCTGGCCGGCGCCGCCTTTGGTTCGGCGGGTGAGCGCTGCATGGCGCTGCCGGTCGTCGTCCCGGTCGGTGATGCCACGGCCGCAGCGCTGCGCGCCAAGTTGCTGCCCGCCATTGCCGCGCTGCGCATCGGCACCTCGACCGACCCCGATGCCGATTATGGCCCGGTGGTGACGGCGGCGCACAAGGCGCGGATCGAATCCTATATCGACATGGGCGTGGCGGAAGGCGCCGAGCTCGTCGTCGATGGCCGCGGCTATACGTTGCAGGGCCATGAGGGCGGGTTCTTCGTCGGCCCGTCGCTGTTCGATCACGTCAAGCCGACGATGCAAAGCTACAAGGACGAGATTTTCGGGCCGGTGCTGCAGATCGTCCGCGCTGCCGATTTCGAGGAGGCGCTGCGGCTGCCGTCCGAGCATCAATATGGCAATGGCGTCGCGATTTTCACCCGCAACGGCCATGCGGCGCGCGAGTTCGCCGCGCGGGTCAATGTCGGCATGGTCGGCATCAACGTGCCCATCCCGGTGCCGGTGGCCTATCACAGCTTCGGCGGCTGGAAGCGCTCGGCGTTCGGTGACATCGGCCAGCACGGCATGGAAGGCGTACAGTTCTGGACGAAGCGCAAGACGGTAACCGGACGCTGGCCCGATGGTGGGGTGGGCGATACGGCGTCGGCGTTCGTCATCCCGACGATGGAGTGATCATGACTTACGAAACCATTCTCGTCGAACACCACGACGCCGTCACCCTCGTCCGGCTCAACCGGCCGCAGGCGCTTAATGCGCTCAACTCGGCGGTGCTCGCCGATCTGATCGCTGCCTTTGCCGCCTATGATGCCGATGCGTCGCAGCGCTGCCTGGTGCTGACCGGCAGCGAAAAGGCCTTTGCCGCCGGCGCTGACATCAAGGAAATGTCCGAACAATCCTTCGCCGACATGTACGGCAGCAACTTCTTTGCCGGTTATGAGCGCGTCACCGCGACCCGCAAGCCATGGATCGCCGCGGTCAACGGCTTTGCATTGGGCGGCGGTTGCGAGCTTGCCATGATGGCCGATATCCTGCTTGCCGGCGACAACGCCAAATTCGGCCAGCCCGAAATCAAACTGGGCGTCATCCCCGGCATGGGCGGATCGCAACGCCTGATCCGCGCCATCGGCAAGGCCAAGGCGATGGAGATGTGCCTGACCGGCCGCATGATGGGCGCGGTGGAAGCCGAAGCCGCAGGGCTGGCAGCGCGCGTCGTGCCGGCTGCCGAACTCGTCGATGAAGCGCTGAAAATGGGCGGCGCCATTGCCGCGATGCCACCGCTTGCCGCCATTGCCGCCAAGGAAGCCATCAACGCCAGCTTTGAAATGCCATTGGCGCAGGGCGTGAATTTCGAACGCCGGCTGTTTCATGGCCTGTTCGGATCCGCCGATCAGACCGAAGGTATGGCGGCGTTCATCGAAAAGCGGCCGGGCAACTGGAGCGGGAAATAGGTCTCCCCCCTCCCGGGACGGGAGGGGTTGGGGGTGGGTTTTTGGAGCCCGGACGGCCAGGTGGCGCGGTGGGCAGACCCACCCCCGGCCCCTCCCGTCCCGGGAGGGGAGAAAAGATATGAGCATCATCGCGTTTATCGGCGTCGGCAACATGGGCGGCGGCATGGCCGCCAATCTTGCCAAGGCCGGTCACGACGTCCGCGCCTTCGATCTGTCCGCAGCCGCGGTTGCGCGCGCCATTAGCCATGGTTGCACCGCCGCCACCTCGGCGCGGGCGGCAGCGACCGGTGCTGACGCGATTGTTACAATGCTGCCGGCAGGCAGCCATGTCGCCACCGCCTACCATGACACATTGTTCGACGCCGCCAGCCCGCACGCGATTCTGATTGATTGTTCGACAATCGATGTCGCCACGGCGCGTCGTGTTGGCGAAACGGCGTCGGACAAGGGCCTGAAAATGGTCGATGCACCGGTTTCGGGCGGCACCGCGGCTGCCGATGCCGGCACGCTGACCTTCATGGTCGGCGGCCCCGATGCGGCGTTTGCGCTGGCGCGGCCGATCCTGGAAAAGATGGGCAAGGCGGTCATTCACGCCGGCGGCCCCGGCATGGGCCAGGCGGCAAAGATCTGCAACAACATGATCCTGGGCGCCACCATGGTTGCTACCGCGGAAGCCTTTGTGCTCGCCGAAAAGCTCGGCCTCGATGCCCAGACCTTTTTCGATATTTCGTCAAAGGCGAGCGGCCAAAGCTGGAGCATGACCAGCTATTGCCCCGTCCCCGGCCCGGTGCCGACCAGCCCGGCGAACCGCGATTATCAGGGCGGCTTTGCCTCGGCGCTGATGCTCAAGGATTTGAAACTGGCGCTTGCCGCCGCCACCACTGCCGGCGCCAGCGTGCCAATGGGAGCGCAAGCTGCCGCACTGTACCAGTTGTTCGCCAACAATGGCGGCGACAGCCAGGATTTTTCCGCTATCGTCAAGTTGTTGCGTGGTTGACCCAATACTGCACAAACAAACAATTGGCTGACAAAAACACTGCGAATCTCCAAATTGTTCTGAAGTGATGATTTGCACTTGCTTCTGGTAAACTCGCGGTAATAGTCTCGCGACTGATCAGTGTTGCGGGGGGTGTTGTCATGTTCAATCGTCGCAGTCGCGTCATTGCATTGGCGATGAGTTGCGGGATGTTGGCAGCCGCAGCGCAGGCCGTGCCACCGCTGTCCGCTTATGGCCAGTTGCCGGGCCTCAGCAACATCGAAGTCGCACCGGATGGCAGCAAATGGGCCGGCATTGTCGGCAACGAAGCCCGCGCCGAAATCCAGGTGCGTGACCTGGCGACGACCAAATTGCTCGCCGCAACCCCGATCGAAAAGTCCAAGGCGCGCAGCCTGATGTGGGTGGGGACCGATCATGTTGTCGCCACCGTCTCGACGACAGCTGATGTGCCGGGATTGATCGGCCCGAAGCGCGAATGGGTCATGCTCGCCGACTTCAAGGTCTCGGAACGGCGCTGGCATCGCTTGCTGGACGGCATCGAAGGCGCGATGAATGTTGCCTCGGGGGCGCCAAAAGCGGTTGTGATCGACGGCAAGCCCACCTTGGTCGTGCCCGGGCTGACGTTTCCCAGCGGCCGTGGCACCTCGACCCTGTTTCGCATCAACCTGGATACCTACAACACCAGGCCGGCGATCGTCGGCAATCCCGATACGATCGATTGGGAGATCGGCGACGATGCCAAGCCGGTGGCGCGTGTCGATTACGACCAGGAAAAGGGGGAATGGCGGCTGTTCCTGCGCAACGGCGATGGCCTGAAGAAGGTGTATAGTGAAGCCGCGCCGCTCGATCGCCCGTCGCTGATGTCGTTGAGCAATGGCGGCCAGAGCGTGCTGATCAGCACGTCCCGATCGGGCAAGCGCCTGCTTCACGATGTGTCGATTCCTGATGGCGCCTGGTCGGAGCCGTTGCCCGAGAGCGCTGCTGATTCAATTCTTGTCGACCCCGTCAGCAAGCGGTTGATCGGCACCCGTTCGACGGCGCTGGATACCATCACGTATCGCTTCATCGCGCCGGCTGATCAGGCGCTGTGGCGCGCGCTGTCGGCGGCATTTCCCGGTGAACTTGTGACCTTTGCGTCGTGGAGCGATGACCGCAAGACAGTGATTGTCGAGGTCAATGGGCCGACCAATGGGGATGCGTTCTTCATCGTCGATCGCAAGGCGCATACTGCCAACTGGCTGGCCGATCGTTATCCCGGGATCACCGCCGATGATGTCGCCGAGACCAGATCGCTGCACTATCCAGCAGCGGATGGCATGGATATCCCCGCCTACCTCACCTTGCCGCGCGGTCGGCTGGCCAAAGGTCTGCCACTGATCGTCCTCGTCCATGGCGGCCCCGAGGCACGCGACATGCCCGGCTTTGATTGGTGGGCCCAGGCACTGGCGTCGCGCGGTTACGCCGTCTTGCAACCGCAGTTTCGCGGCTCCGCCGGCTTCACCACGGCGCTGCGCGATGCGGGCTATGGCCAATGGGGCCGCAAGATGCAGAGCGACCTTTCCGATGGTGTTCGCTTTCTCGCCAAGGACGGGCGAATCGACCCCAGGCGCGTCTGCATCGTCGGTGCCAGCTATGGCGGCTATGCGGCGCTCGCCGGACCAACGCTCGATCCCGGAGTCTATCGCTGTGCGTCGGCGGTTGCCGGTGTGTCCGATCTGCGCAAGATGCTGGCGGCCGAGGTCCGGGACACCGGCGGCACCAGCCAGAACGCCACGTTGCGCTATTGGAAGCGCTTCATGGGCGCCGAAAGCGTCGATGACCGCCGCCTCGATGCCTATTCGCCGGCGCGGCTGGCCGACAGGGTGACCGTGCCGATCCAGTTGATCCACGGCAAGGATGATACCGTGGTGCGCTATGAACAAAGCACCATAATGGAAAAGGCCTTGCTGGCTGCCGGCAAGCCGGTCGAGATGGTGGCCTTGCCTGGCGAGGATCACTGGTTGTCGCGGGCGCCGACTCGCATCGCAATGCTCACGGCGATGGTCGAGTTTCTCGAGAAGCACAATCCGCCCGATCCGGTGGCAGCGCCGGCGACGGGCCAATAGCCGCACAGGATTGGCGTTTCGGCGCCGCAGCCGCTATGGGCGCGGGGCGATGATCAAGCCTCTTACTCTTGCCCTTCCAAAGGGCCGTATCCTCAAGGAAGCGCTGCCGCTGCTGGCACGGCTCGGCATTGTGCCCGAGCCGGACTTTTCCGATGAGAACAGCCGCAAGCTGATGTTCGCCACGTCGCGCGACGATGTGCGGATCATCCGGGTCCGCTCGTTCGATGCGGCGACATTCGTGGCGTTTGGAGCCGCTGAAATCGGCATTGCCGGCAATGACGTGCTGATGGAGTTTGCCTTTTCGGAGCTTTATGCCCCCGTCGATCTCGGCATCGGTCATTGCCGGCTGTCGGTGGCGCAACCCGCCAGCCTTGTCGAAGACATCCGCACCCTCAGCCATGTCCGCGTCGCCACCAAATATCCCGGCATCACGCGGCGGCATTTTGCGGCGCAGGGGATCCAGGCCGAAGTCATCAAGCTGAACGGCGCGATGGAGCTGGCGCCGCTGTGCGGCCTGGCCAGCCGGATTGTCGATCTGGTGTCGACCGGCAAGACGCTGGCGGAAAATAGCCTTGTCGAGACCGAAGTCATCGCCCAGGTGTCGTCACGGCTGATCGTCAACCGCGCGGCGTTCAAGACGCATCCGGCCGTGGTGCCGATTGTCGATGCCATTCGTTCACTTGTGGAATCCCCTGATGCCGCAGCGGCTTGACGCCGGCGACCCGGGGTTTGCGGCGGCGTTTTCAGCGCTGGTTGATGCCCGGCGCGACAGCGATGCGGATGTGTCCGCCGACGTCACGCGGATCATCGCCGATGTGCGCGCGCGGGGTGACGTTGCGGTTGCCGAACTGACGGCAAAGTTCGATTCCGTCGATCTTGATGCAAACGGCTGGGAGATTCCGCTCGCCGAACTCGACGCGGCGGTCGCTGGGTTGGCGCCAGAATTGCGCGCCGCGCTCGATCTGGCGGCGACGCGCATTCGCGATTTCCATTTGCGGCAGCGGCCGACCGATAATGGCGCGACCGATGCCGCCGGTGTGCGGACCGGGGTGCGCTGGAGCGCCGTTGAAGCGGCCGGGCTTTACGTGCCTGGAGGGCGCGCCGCCTATCCATCGTCGGTGCTGATGAATGCGATTCCGGCGGTCGTTGCCGGTGTCGAGCGGCTGGTGATGGTGACGCCGACGCCGGGCGGCACTGCCAATCCGCTGGTGCTGGCGGCGGCGCGGCTCGCCGGTGTCACCCGCGTGTTCCGCATCGGCGGCGCCCAGGCGGTGGCGGCGCTGGCACTGGGCACGGCGCGCATCCCCAAGGTCGATGTCATCACCGGCCCCGGCAACGCCTGGGTGGCGGAGGCCAAGCGCCAGCTTTACGGCATCGTCGGCATCGACATGATCGCCGGGCCCTCCGAAGTCGTCATCGTGTCCGACGGCAAATCCAATCCTGACTGGATTGCCGCCGATCTGCTGGCGCAGGCCGAGCATGACCCGGTGGCGCAATCGATTCTGCTGACCACCAGCGCGGCCGAGGCCGATGACGTGGCGGCGGCGGTCGATCGCCAGTTGGAAACCCTGTCCACCGCCAAGGTGGCGCGGGCGAGCTGGCGCGATTTCGGCGTCATCATCACCCTGCCCTCCCTTGATGCGGCGCTGCCGTTGCTCGATGCGCTGGCGGCCGAGCATGTCGAGCTGATGATCGATGATCCGAATGCGCTGTTCGCAAGAATGCGCCATGCCGGATCGGTGTTCCTTGGCCGCCACACGCCGGAGGCGGCCGGCGATTATCTGGCCGGGCCAAACCACGTCTTGCCAACCGGCCGGCGCGCGCGCTTCGCTTCCGGGCTGTCGGTGGTCGATTTCATGAAACGCACGACGTTTCTCGACTGTGGACCGCAAGGTCTGGCGGCGATCGGCCCGGCAGGTGCTGCGATTGCCGATGTCGAGGGATTGGCCGCCCATGCTGCGTCTATACGCATGCGATTGGAGACGAAATGAACGCTGCCACGATGCGCAAGTTGCGCCAGTTCCACCTGTATATCGGTGTGTTCTTTGCCCCGGCGATCCTGTTTTTCGCGATTTCCGGCGGTTTGCAGGCGTTTCGCCTGCAACAGGCGAGCGGCTGGGACGGTGCGCCGCCGCCGCAATGGATGGCGACGATGGGCAGTGTCCATATCGATCAGCGCCTGCCGGTCGCCGAGCCGGAAAAGAAGCCCGAAGTCGCCAAGCCCAAGACGGCTGAAGAGCTTGCCAAGGATGCCGCCAAGGATGCGGAGCGCAAGGCCAAGGGCCAGAAGGCCCTGCCGATGAAGATCTTCACGGCCCTTCTGGCCGCGGCTCTAGCCCTTGCGACGCTGCTCGGCGCCGCGATCGCGCTGAGCATGAAATCAACACGGCGCATCTCGCTGATCATGCTCGCGACCGGCGCCGTCGTGCCGGTGGTATTGCTGCTATAATCGGGGTCTGGGGCCAATGGCCCCGTCACCCCGGACTCGATCCGGGGCGCCGGAGGCTATTGGCTAACGCCATAAACCGTCCGCTCGAACGCCGCGAGCGCCGCCAACGCACCCGGATCGCCGAACGGCATGAACTGCATCATCAGCACGCCGGCGATGTCGTTGGCGGGATCGAACCAGTAATAGCTGTTGGCGATGCCGGCCCAGGCCTGGCTGCCGGCGGTGCGGCCGTCGCGGGTGGTTTCGGGGTTGATGAGGAAGCCGAGGCCCCATTTGGCGGTCATTTCCGGGAACCATTCCATGGTGCTCGACATGCCGGGGACGGTGGTTTCGAGGACGCCGGCGCGCAGATCGCCGATCTGGTTCTGGGTCATCTCCGCGACGGTTTCGGGTTTCAGGATCTGTTGGCCGTCAAGGCTGCCGCCGTTCAGCAGCATCCGCACGAAGCGCATATAGTCATGCGCGGTGCTGGTGAGGCCGCCGCCGCCCGAATCGAATTCGGGCGCGGCGCCGCCGTTGAAACTGATTGGCAGCGGCATCAGGCCGCCTTCGGGGGTGCGAGCGTGCAGCGGCACCAGCCGTTCGGCGACCTTCTGCGGCGCTAGGAAGCCGGTATCGGCCATGCCGAGCGGGCCGAGGATATGGTCCTGAAACCATGATGCCAGCGATTGGCCTGATGCGGCTTCGACCGCCAGCCCGGCCCAATCGGTACTGGTGCCGTACAGCCACGCCTCACCCGGATCATGGAGCAAGGGCGTGACCAGCGCGGCGCGGCTGAACGGCACGGCGGGAGACGATTCGCGCCATTTGACGAGCTCGGCGGCCATGAATTCATAGCCGAAGCCCGAGGTGTGGGTGAGCAGGTGGCGCAGCGTCACGTCGCGCTTCGGCGCGCGCAACTGCGGTGTGCCATCGTCGGCAAAGCCGGTCAGCACCTGTGCGGCGCCGACATCGGGGAGCAGATCGCCGATCGGGGCATCGAGGCTGAGCTTGCCGGCTTCGACAAGCTGCATCGCCGCGACCGAGGTGACAGCCTTGGTCATCGAGGCGATCTGGAACTGGGCGTCGATCGGCATTGCCGGGCCGCCGGGGGTTTTGTGGCCGATGGCGGCCTCGGCGACGATGCCGGCGCGATTGCCGACCAGCGCCACAGCGCCGGGGATGCCGTGTGCGGCGAGCGTGGCGGCGAGGTTGTCGAAGTTCATGGCAGTGCCCTTTTTGATCATCGGTTTCTACCGCACCGCCAGTGCGGCACCACTGCCATTAGTTGCCGGTAAAGCGCGGGCTCCGTTTGGCAAAGAAGGCCGATACCGCTTCGCCGAAATCTTCGGTCCGGCTGGCGAGCAGCCATTGATCAGTATCGGCGTGCATGATCGCGGCATCGAGCGCGCCGGCCCAGGCGTTGGCGCTGCGCTTGATCATCTGGACGGCGATCGGCGGTAGCGCGGCGAATTCCTGCGCCAGTTTCAGCGCCGCCGCATCCTGTGCGCCCGGCGCCACCAATTCGTCGAAAAAGCCCCAGTCGAGGAGCGTGGTTGCATCATACAGCGCTCCGGTCATCACCATGCGCTTGGCGCGCGCCAGCCCGACAGTCTGGATGGCGAGTGGCAGCGCCTGCCACATGAGGTTGATGCCGAGCTTGACTTCGCCATAGCCGATTCGCGCGTCGGTGGTGCCGATGCGGAAATCGCACGCCGTGGCGATGCAGGCGGCGCCGCCGGTGGCGACGCCCTGCACCGCACAAATCACCGGCTGGGGGATTTCGCGCAGCGCCCGCATGACGCGGCTGCCGAGTTCGGCGGAACGGCGTAGTTGCACTGTTGGCGTCTTCGCGCCGCCGCCGCCCATTGCCGAAAGATCCATCCCGACGCTGAAATCCGCGCCTGTCGCACGGATGATGACGGCGCGGATCTCGGCGGCGTCGCGCAGATCTTCGGCGAGGCCCTGCAACTGCGCCAGCGTGGCGTTGGTGAGGGCGTTGCGCCGCTCGCCGCGATCGAGCGTCAGCGTCGCAATCGCGCCGTCGTTGGTCAGTTGGAAATGGCCATCGCTCATCTTAATGCCGGAAATGCCGCATGCCGGTGTAGACCATCGCCAATCCGCGCTCGTCGGCGGCGGCGATGACTTCGGCGTCGCGGATCGAACCGCCCGGCTGGATGATCGCGGTGGCGCCGGCTTCGGCGGCGGCGATCAGGCCATCGGCGAAGGGGAAGAACGCATCCGACGCCACCGCCGAGCCGATGGTGCGCGGCTGCGACCAGTGCGCGGCTGCTGCGGCATCCTTGGCCTTCAGTGCGGCGATCCGCGACGAATCGAGCCGGCTCATCTGGCCGGCGCCGATGCCCGCCGTGCTGCCACCCTTAGCATAGACGATGGCGTTCGATTTGACATGGCGTGCCACCGTCCAGGCGAACAGCATGTCGGCCCATTCGGCGTCGGTCGGTGCGCGCTTGGTGACGACCTTGCAATCGTCGCGGGTCACGCTGCCATTATCGCGGCTTTGCACCAGCATGCCGCCGCCGATCTGGCGCAGCGCGAGGCCGGGGCGGCGCGGGTTCGGCAGGGCACCGGTGAGCAGCAGGCGCAGGTTCTTCTTGGCGGCGAACACCGCCAGCGCATCGGCGTCGGCATCGGGCGCGATGACGACTTCGGTGAAGATGCCGCTGATCGCTTCGGCGGTGGGGCCATCCATCATGCCATTGACCGCGATGATGCCGCCGAACGCCGAGACCGGATCGCAATCGAACGCCGCCTTGTATGCTTCGGCGAGCGTCGCGCCGGTCGCGACGCCGCAGGGGTTGGCGTGCTTGATGATGGCGCAGGCGGGGCCGGCATCGCGGAATTCGGCGATCAGTTCCAAAGCGCCATCGGCGTCATTGAGATTGTTGTAGCTGAGTTCCTTGCCCTGCATCTGGCGCGCTGCCGCGATACCCGAAGCGCCGGTTTGCGGGACATAGAGTGCCGCCTGCTGGTGCGGGTTCTCGCCGTAGCGCAGCGTCTCCTTGCGAGTCAGCGCCAGCGGCAACAGCGGTGGAAACTGTTCCCCTTGATCGGCAAAGGCGAACCAGCTGGCGACGGCAGCATCATAGCCGGCGGTATGCGCAAAGGCAGCGGCGGCGAGGCGCTTGCGTAGCGTGAGGTCGGTCGCGCCATTATTGGCTTCGAGCGCTGCGAGTAGCTCGGCATATTGGTCAGGCGCCGTCACGATCGCGACATGGGCGTGGTTCTTCGCCGATGACCGCACCATCGCCGGACCGCCGATATCGATATTCTCGATGATGTCATCGCGCGACGCGCCTTTCGCGACCGTGGCGGCGAAGGGATAAAGGTTGATCACGGCCAGATCGATCGGCGCGATATCGTGTGCTGCCATCGCTGCCAGATGATCGGGCAGATCACGATCCGCCAGCAGGCCGCCGTGTACCTTGGGGTGCAGTGTCTTCACCCGGCCATCCATCATTTCGGGAAAGCCGGTGAGATCGCTGACATCGCTGACCGGCAACCCCGCCTCGCGTAGCGCCTTGGCGGTGCCGCCGGTCGAGACCAGCGCGATGCCGCGCGCCGCCAGCGCTGTGGCGAGTTCGACGATGCCGGTCTTGTCGCTGACCGAAAGCAGCGCACGGCGGATGGGAACGAGATCGGGCATGATGGTCCTTGTGGGGGTTGGAAGCCGGGCTATTTGCCGGCGCGTTTGAAGCTCCAGCCGATGCTGGCGGCGGCTTTTTCGGTGCGGGCGCTGAGCACCAGTTGCTGGGTCTTGCGCACCTGGCCTTCAGGGTCGATCCACAGCGACGGTTCGATGCTGACGATGGCGCCGCGCGCCTTCATCGCCCAGACGCGGCCTTGCGGCAGCTTGAGCAGCGCGCCGGCACCATCGG
>JAAFIT010000139.1 GCA_013298745.1 Sphingomonadales bacterium | reverse complement strand
CGCGACACGGTGCTGATGCTGGTGCAGCGCGGCACCAACCCGCCGCGCTACCTAGGTGTGAAGCTCGTCAAGGGTAAGTAAGGTCGCGCGGGTGGGGCGTTGATTGCCTCACCCGCCAGACCATTTTCGGCAAGGTAGCCCCCTTAACCCGGCCAGCGAAACCGGCTATCCCCTCGTCCAAGCAAGGGGACCCGAATGGCCGACAGCATTTTCATTGGAAAAGGCGAGCAGCACCCACAGGCGCTGGTGCTTAAACGCGCCAATCGCCACGGCCTGATCGCCGGCGCCACCGGCACCGGCAAGACGGTGACGCTGCAAACCCTCGCCGAAGGTTTTTCGCGCGAAGGCGTGCCGGTATTCCTGTCCGATGTGAAGGGCGACATCGCCGGCATGGCCGCCAAGGGCAGTGATGCCGCCGCCTGGACCGGCAAGCGCGCCGCCGAAATCGGTATCGATGATTATGATTATGCCGGCAATCCGGTGGTGTTCTGGGATCTGTTCGGTGAACAGGGCCATCCCATTCGCACCACGATTTCCGAAATGGGGCCGCTGTTGCTCGCCCGGCTGATGGGCCTCAACGATACCCAGGAGGGCGTGCTGACGGTGGCGTTCAAATACGCCGACGACATGGGGTTGCTGCTGCTCGATCTGAAGGATCTGCAGGCGATGCTGTCGTTCTGCGCCGATAATGCCGCCGAGCTGAGCACCAAATATGGCAATGTCACCAAGGCCAGCATCGGCAGCATCCAGCGCCAGCTGCTCCAGCTTGAATCGCAGGGCGCCAACAACTTCTTCGGCGAACCGGCGCTCGACATCACCGATTTCATCGGTGTCGATGGCGAAGGCCGTGGTCGTGTCAACATCCTCGCCGCCGACCGGCTGATGCAATCGCCGCGTCTGTATGCCACCTTCCTGCTCTGGCTGCTGTCCGAACTCTTCTCGACGCTCCCCGAGGTCGGCGATCCCGACAAGCCCAAGCTCGTCTTCTTCTTCGATGAAGCCCATCTGCTGTTCGACGAAGCCCCCAAGGCCCTGCTCGACAAGGTCGAGCAAGTGGTGCGGCTGGTGCGTTCCAAGGGTGTCGGCGTCTATTTCATCACCCAGAACCCCATCGATATCCCCGAAGGCGTCGCCGGCCAGCTCGGCAACCGGGTCCAGCACGCGCTGCGCGCCTTCACGCCGCGTGATCAGCGCGCCATCAAATCGGCCGCCGAAACCTTCCGCGCCAACAAGGGCGTCGATGTCGTCACCGCCATCACCGAACTGAAAGTCGGCGAAGCGCTTGTTTCGCTGCTCATGGCCGATGGCGCGCCGACCCCGGTCGAACGCACGCTGGTGGCGCCGCCGCGGTCGCGCGTCGGCCCGATCACGCCGGCAGAGCGTAGCGATATCGTCAACGCCTCGCCGATGGCGGGCAAGTACGACGAACTGATCGATCGCGAATCGGCGTGGGAAATGCTCAACCAGCGCGCCGCCGAAACCGCCGAGCGCACCGAGGCCGAAAAGGTTGCAGCGCTGAAGGCCAAGCTCGATGCGACGGCTGCCGCTGCCGCCGCCAAGGAAGCCGCTGCTGCTGCAAAGGTTCTCGAACGCGAACGCGCTGCCGCTGCGCGCGCCGCGGCCCGGCCGCAGCCAAAGAGCTTTGCCGAAAAGATGGTCGAATCGACAGCACGATCCGCTGCGACCTCGGTCGGGCGGCAATTGGGTGGCAAGTTCGGTGCCCAGTTATTGCGCGGGCTGCTCGGCGGCTTGTTGAAATAGCGGTGGCATTGCGCGGCCTCACGCTGGCGCTGCTCGCCGCAGCGCTGCCAGCGGCAGCGCGCGCCGATGATGTGCAGCTCTGGACGACGATGCTTGCCGCCGGGCCGATCACGCCGGGTGCCGGCGTGCAGCCGATGGTTCATCTCGAATATCAGCCACGGTTTGGCAATGACGTGTCGCGGATGACGCAGATGATCGTGCGGGCCGGCTTCGGCGTGCGTCTGGCCCCCGATTTCACCGTGCTTGCCGGTTATCATTATCAGCGCAACGATCCTGCTCCCGGCGTCCGCAGCGACGAGCACCGGATGTGGCAGCAATTGCTGTTTCCCATTCACCGCGATCCGGAACGCCTGATTCTGCTGACGCGGTTGCGGCTCGAACAACGCAGCATTGTCGACGCGCAGGATCTCGGCTGGCGGGCGCGAGCCATGCTGCGGCTGCAACTGCCGATGAAGGGCCGCGGCAGCGCCGGGCCGTTGCTGTGGAGCGAAGCGCTGGTGCCGCTCAACGATACCGACTGGGGCCAGCGCCGCAACACCGTGCAGTTTCGCAACTTCATCGGCGCGCTGGTCCCGATCAGCCCGCGCATCAATCTGGAAGCCGGCTATATGGCGCAGATCGATCGCCGACCGGGTGCCGATCGGATCAATCACGTCGGCAATCTGCTGCTCAGCTATCGGCTGGGTGATTGAGCCGCATTACTTCGTCCTGAGCGGCCGATCGTCGCTCGCCGCCAGCCAGGTCGCGGCCGCCCAGGCGGCGGTGTTCTGATCGAGCTGGGCGCGATCGATCTTGTCGAGCGTGTCGTCGGGGGTGTGGTGCAGGTCGAAATAGCGACTCATGTCCTGCTCGAGTTCCAGGATGCCGGCGCCCTGTCGCCCCAGGGCGCCGACATCGGGGCCACCACCGGCGTTGTTGTCGCGTGTCGGCGCGATGCCGAGCGGCGCCAGCGTGCGGGTGATCTCGGCAATGAGCGGCAGTCCGGCTTCGGACACCTTTGATGACACGCGATAGATGCGATCGGCGCCCGAATCGCTCTCGGCGGCCATGACGATGTTCTCGGCCTTGTGTGCCTCGGCATAGGCAGCGGCACCAAGCAGTCCGAGTTCCTCTGCCCCCCAGAAGACGACGCGGATGGTGCGCCGCGGCTTCACGCCGGCATCCTTGATCGCCTTGGCGGCGGCCAGCGTGATGGCGACGCCGGCGCCATCATCGATGACGCCATTGCCGAGGTCCCAGCTATCAAGATGCCCGCCGATGACGACGATTTCGTTCGCCGCGCTGCCGGGAATCTCGCCGCTGACATTGGCGGACGTGCCCATTTCGGTGCGTGGCGTCGATACCAGCTTGAGCGTCACGGGGCCGCGCTGCACCAGACGCGCCAGTTGTTCGGCATCGGGCAGCGACAGTGCCAGCGACGGGATCGGATCGGTGCCCGGCGTCGCCACGGTGCCGCCGGTGTGCGGGTTGCGATGGCTGTCGGTGCCAAGGCTGCGGATCAGCACAGCAGCGGCGCCCTTCGATTGCGCCAGCGCCGGGCCGGAGCGTCGCACTGGGCCGTTGGTGCCATAGCTCGAACCGTCCTGGGTCCGCATCATGCGATGGTCGATAAAGGCGATCTTGCCGGCCAGGCTGCCGGGTGCTGCGTCCTCCAGCGCCTTGTAATCGGCGAAATACACGACCGGCGCGGTGATCCCCTCGGCCGGCGTTGCGCCGCTGTAGCCGAGCGCGGCGACGGCAAGCTTTTGCGGGTGGCTGCCGACGATCTCGGCGCTTTCGGCGCCGCGAATCCAGACCTTCAGTGGGAAGGGCTCGGTCTTGATATTGGCAAGGCCGGCATTCTGCATGGCCTTGACGGCCCAATCGCGCGCCCTGGCTTCGGCCGGCGTGCCGGCCATGCGCTGGCCGACGGTTGTCGTCAGGTCTTCGAGGATCGGATAGGCTTCGGATTTCGCCAGCGCAGCGTCGCGCACCACGGCGGCGTGTTCGACGCGCGTTGCCGCCGAGGCGGGGGCGGCGACGCTGGCGAGCAACAGGGCAGCGATCAACGGGCGGCGCATGGGCAAATCCTGATGGTGAAAGGCGCTTTGGTCATAGCCGCTTGCGGGCCGCAAGCAAGCGGGGGACAGGCGCGAAATTGCCTGCTAGGTTCGAAGCATCGGGGGCAATTTGGTCAAGATTCTTCTTCTGGTGCTGGCGGTCACGGCGGTGGTCTATACCGTCATTCTGGTCCGCACGGCCGTTCGCCGCGACGCATTCGGGTTGCGGGGCGAAGGCGTCTTGCTGGGCGCCGTCACCAATTTCTTCGATACGCTCGGAATCGGCTCGTTCGCGCCATCGACGGCGTGGATCAAGCTGCGCAAGCTGGTTCCCGACAGCCATATTCCCGGTGTGCTGATCAGCGGACATGCGCTGCCGACGATTGCCCAGGCGCTGATCTATATCACGTTGGTCGAAGTTGATCCGGTGCTGCTCGTTGCCTCCATTGCGGCCTCGGTGGCCGGTGCACTGGCCGGGGCGCCGATCGCGCTGCGGCTGCCGGTGCGCACCATCCAGATCAGCGTCGGCATCGCGCTGCTGCTCGCAGGGGGATTTTTTGCCGCTGCCAATCTTGGCCTGATGCCCGCCGGCGGCGATGCCCGCAGCCTGCCGCCGTTGCTCTTCGCGGCGGCGCTCGTCGGCGCCTTTGTCACCGGCGCGCTGATGACGGTCGGCATCGGTTTTTACGCGCCATTGCTGGCGATGTTCAGCCTGATGGGGCTGAACCCGATCGCGGTGTTCCCGATCATGGCCGGCGCCGGAGCGTTGATGATGCCGGCGAGTGCGCTGCGCTTCATCAAGTCCGATCGCATCGATTTGAAACTGGCGCTGTCGCTGGCAATCGGCGGAATTCCGGCGGTGCTGGTGGCGGCGTATATCGTCAAGTCATTGCCGCTGGCGACGCTGCGTTGGGTGGTCGTAGCAGTGGTGATCTACACCGGCGTCGTCATGCTGCGGGCGGCATCGCGACGCCCTGAACCGGCTTGACAGCAGGCGGCGGGTGTCGCCGATAGCAGCCATGGTCATGGTCACACTCCGATGAGCCAGCAGCGCGTCCGCATCGTTACGGCGCTGCGCAGCCAGCTCGAAGCCGGGCTGCTGCAGCTCTCCATCGCCGCGACCATTGTCATCGCCGCTGCCGGGGTCGTCATCGGTCTGTTGTCGGGGTCGATGTCGATCGTCTTTGACGGCCTGTTCTCCAGCATCGATGCGGTGGTGACGGTGGTGACGCTGGTTGTCGCAAGGTTGCTGGCGTCCGAAGGCAATCACCGCTTTCAATATGGCTATTGGCATCTGGAACCGCTGGTGCTGGCGCTCAATTCCTCGGTGCTGGTGCTGCTGTGCGGCTATGCGTTTCTCAATGCCGTGCAGGGATTGATGACCGGCGGCCATGCGCTGCGCTTCGACATGGGGGTGGTCTATGCCGCGGTCGTCGCGGCGATCTGCTTTTCAATGGTCTTCTATCTCCGCCGCGCCAATGAACGCATCGAATCCGAACTTATCGGGCTCGAGGTGCAGAGCTGGCTGATCTCCGGCGTCATCACGCTGGCGCTGCTCATCGCCTTTGGTGGCGCCATGCTCATCAAGGGTACGCCATTCGAATATCTGACACCCTATGTCGATCCCGCCGTGCTGGCGGTGCTGGCGCCCGCGGTGGTGCTGGCGCCGCTGCGCACCGCGCGCCAGGCCTTTGCCGAGATTTTCCTGATAACGTCGAAGGAAATGGACGGTGATGTGCAGGCAGCCGCCGCAGCGGCGGTGGCGAAGCACGGCTTCATCAGCTTCAAAAGCTATGCCGTCGAAGTCGGCCGGGCGCGCTTCATCGAGATCGCGTTCCTTGTGCCGGGTGATCGGGTGGGCAGCGTCGGTGACTTCGATGCCATTCGCCACGAGATCGCCGATGAACTCGGCGGCACCGGCCCCGAACAATGGCTGACCATCGTCTTTACGGGCGATCCTGATCTGGTCTGACGCGATATTGCCTTTGCCTGCTGCGGGCATAATATGGGTGCGAGCGATCTTTTGGGGGAGGTTGTCATGCGTCATATCCTCTTTGTGGCCGTCGGCATCGCCGTCATCGGGTTGGCGTCTCCTGCGGCGGCCCAGAACAGTCCATGTGCAGTGCTTCCCCAGACCGGCCTGGTCCCCAATCCCAATGGCGGTGCACAAGTGATCGGCCCCCCCCAAATCGCCTTGAACGGCTCGATGTCCTGCCCGGCAGGTTCGCAGCTCGTCACCAGCAATGGTCCGCCCCGCTGCGTCAGGGCGCTTCCAACAATGGTCCAGGGCAATCCGCAGGCCGAATGCTATGCCGGGTTGCCGTTCGGGTCGGTCTCGATGATCGACAAGCTGGCCCGGCCGATTGCCGGCCAGTGTGCGACGCGCGTCAACAACATCCCCATTCGTGGTCGCGGCGTCGGGTTCGATGATGTGGTCGTCACCCTCGCGCCGACAACGGGCACCACCATGATGCGCCTTGTCGATCCGCTGCCGGCCAGGGCGGCAGACAGCCCGGTCGAACAGCGCTGTCTCGGCCCCGATTGTCGGTTGATGCAGCTGACGACAACCGCCGAAACGCCGCAAAGCGCGGTATTCTCGATTGGCCTTCCGGGTCGGCCACCGGTTACCCGCACCCTCAACTTCGCCCGGTCCTGCCCCAAACCGCCGAATATATCAAAGTGCCCGCCGCTTGGCGGCACGTCTCCCGGCAGCACGCCGCCGCGCAACTGCCCCTGAACCGCGCCGGGCCGTTTGAATTGGTGGGCCGTCGCTGCTAGAGGCGACGCATCCTTCCATCCCAATTCGAAAGCCCCCGTCCGTGGCCTATCAATACGCCTATGTCATGAAGGGTCTGTCCAAGACCTATCCCGGTGCCAACAAGCCGGCGTTCAAGGACATCACCTTGTCGTTCCTGCCCGGCGCCAAGATCGCCATCATCG
>JAAFIT010000138.1 GCA_013298745.1 Sphingomonadales bacterium | reverse complement strand
CTTGCCGATGATCACGGCCCCGGCGCTGCGCAACGCGGCCACCAGCGGCGAATCGCGATCGGTGACATTGGCGGTCAGCGCCAGGCTGCCCGCCGTCGTTGGCAACGGCCCGCGGCTGTCGATATTGTCCTTGATCAGGATCGGCATGGCATAAAGCGGCCCGCGCGCCCGCCGACCGCGATCGAGCGCTCGCGCCTGATCAAGTGCCGTCGGATCGACGGCAAGGACGGCGTTGACGCGGGGGTTGAGCGCCGCGATGCGGGCGATGGCGGCGGCGCTATTGGTCTCCGCCTGTTGCGCCGACGCCGAGGTCGCCAGCAAGCCGGCAAGAAGTACGATGCGCATCGATCATGGCCCCCGAAATGTGGCGTGACATTTGCCGGAAGGGGGCGGATTGGCAAGAGGTGCCGCCGGCGGCTGGTGCCAGCGCGTGCGTCCTCGACCGACGTCGGCGAGTGGCGCAGGTTGAGCCGGATTTTCCCTGTCCGGAGCAGTTTCAAGGGATTGGTAGTGCCGCCGTTTGCGTCGGTTTGCGTGGGGTTTCTGGCCGGGCTGGCGACATAATTGACACGCTGCCGTGGCGCGTTGAACATTCTCCACGCCAAAAGTGTCGGTAGATTTTACACTTTCATAATGATCGAAACGCTAATGCATTGATTCGTTGCGTTTCCACTTTTTGGCATGCATCTTGCTTCATCAGTTGTGCCAGGAAGATCTTTGGCAAAAGCAAACGGGGGGACTCTATGAAAACGTTGATCACATTGGCGCTCGCCGCCGCGAATTTCGTTGCCGCACCCGCCATGGGCGCATCGGTCATCGTCAATGGCGATTTCGAGAACGGCCTTACCGGCTGGTCGACCACGGGCCTGGTTTCGGCGCTGCTCGGCTCGGTCTATGCTGACGGGATCGGCACCGCCGCAACGCCTGCGCAACGTGCCAACACCTATGTCTTTTTCGGCGGTGCCAATCTCACCGGTTTCAATACGCTCAGCCAGACTTTCGCGACCATAATCGGCCGCACCTATAATTTCAGCTTTGAAGCCGTCGATGTCGGCGGCGGCTCGCAGGACATCGGCTATAATTTCGGCGGAACGACAGGCTCCACCAATCTCTCGCCTGCCAACAACTTCAGCCTGTTCCAGACCTATACCGGAAGCTTCGTCGCAAGTGGCACGACGTCGACGGTCCTGTTCACCAACTCGTCTTTCGTTGATGACACAGACGTTGCGCTCGACAATGTCAACGTCACGGCTGCGGTGCCGGAACCCGCCAGCTGGGGCATGATGATCATCGGTTTCGGCCTGGCTGGCGTGGCGGCCCGCCGCCGCAAGGCTGCCGTTATCGCCTGAGCTGAGGCCTTCGACTTGAAATGGGGCGCGTTCCGGCAACGGAGCGCGCCCCTTTTTTGTTGGTCGCTCGGTGGGTTTGGCCAAACAACCTCGGACGCACGTGAACAGTTGCGGTATGGAGTAACTATTGGCATGCGGCGTCACTGAAACCGTGACACAACGGGACAAACAATAGCCCCGCCGGATCGCTCTGGTGGGGACCTGCATGAAGAAGGTTGTGATCAGGCCACGACAGCTGTGCCTGTCCGGATATCGCGCCCGTCGCCATGCGCGCCGAATGCGCGACCTATCGCGATTGTCCCAAGGGCGTGTTTTTCGCATGACCGCGCGCCCGAGATCTCCCTATCCGGCGAGCAGGTTGTCAGGGAATTTGTGGGGTGGCGGTTCTGGCCGGTGTCGGTGTTGGAAGCAATCCGCGTGACCGAAAGCGGGGCGCGTCGTTGCCAGGCCGCTTCGTGACAGGCGGATGGCGGGTTCCAGCCAAAGCCATCTGTGTGCATCGATCGCGGATCGGCTGGAAATGGGTCTGGGGCCCATGGCTCCAGCCCCCCGGCCTACGCCGGTGCAGACGGAGGCCACTTACATCAACCCCAGCGCTGCCTTCATCTTCCCCCAATCGACCAGCTTGAAATTCTGCGCCTTTGGGGCGTTGTCGCCATCCTGCGCCACCATCAGGCCGCCGGGGAATTGCGGGCCGAAATCGCCGGGGGCGATGGCGATGCCATCGGTTTCGGAGGTGGCGCCGAACGTCCCCTTGGCGATGCGGAAGCGGCCGACATAGCTGTCATCCGACAGGCGATAGACGGCATAGGCGTTGTCGCCCTGGCTCGAGACGACGAGATAGCCGCCGTCGTTGGCGCCTTCAGGCGCGATTGCGACGCCTTCGGCATCGGCGACAATTGCCTTGCCATCGGCGGCGGCGATCCTGGTCGGGCGGGTCAGGCCGTCGCGCCGGGCATCGAAGCGCCACAGCCCAACGTCTTCTTCCGCTACATAAAGCCGCTTGCTGCGCGGATCGACGACACAGCCTTCGGACTGGGTCTTGAGCTTCATTGTCCGCACGGTGGTGGCGGTGGGTGTCGGCCCGACCAGATCGATGGCGAGCTGGTTGATGGTGCCATCCTTCATCACGACAAAGGCATCGAGATCATCACCGCTGACGTGGAGGCAGATGCCATAGGCTTCACCCCTGCCGGCGGCGACGCGGCCGAGTGGGGCGAGCTTTGCCGTCGTCGGATCGAGTTCGAACAGCGCCACCGCGGCGTTCTTTTCATCATTGCGGTCGCTGGCGGCGACGATGAGGCGTGGCGTCGCGGCGCCGGTGCCGGACACCACGGCAATATCGACATTGTTGACCCGGCCGGCATCGGCAAAGTCGCGCATCTGGCCATCGAGGCCATAGACGTAAAGCCCTGCCTTTTTGTCGGTCCCGACGATCAGGCTCGCGGCCGGATCGTCGGGGTTTCGCCAGATGGCGGGATCATCGGCGGCATCGGCATTGGCAGTGGCGACGGCGGCGGTTTCGCCCGACGCTGTTACTGTCGCTGTGGTCAATGCCGACGCTTCGGGCGCCGGCTTGGTCGCCGAGCAGCCGGCCAGCAGCAGTGCCACTGCAAGGTGAAGGATACGCATGCGGTGATCAATAGGTCAGACGGATGCCTGCCGTATAGCGGCGACCGAAGGTTTCATGCTCGATGGTGCGCTGGCTGGTGCCGGCAAAGCGGCGGCCGGGGCCGTTGAGCAGGTTCGATGCATCGACATAGACTTCAAGATTGGGCGTCACCGCATAGCGGGCAGAGACATCAAGCTCGTCATCGGTGGCCCAGTAAATGTCGCCGCCGGTATCCTCCGGTGTGCCGATTTCGGACAGCCAGGTGGTGCGCTTCTGATAGCTGGCACGAACCGACAGGCCATATTTTTCGTAATAGGGCCCGATATTGTAAGTCCATTGCGAGGTGCCGGGGAAGCGGATCTTGCGGCCATCGGGCGTGGTGGCTTCGCTATCGGTGTAGGTGACGTTGGCCTGAATGCCGAAGCCGCCATACCAGGCATCATTTTCGAGGAACGAGCCGAGTTGCAGCTGCACCGCAGCTTCGATGCCGGCGATATAGCCATCGCCGCCGTTCACCGTGGTGGTGAAATCATATTGCGAGCGGTTGGGGAAGGTCGGGGTGTTGAGGATATCGAGGCCGAAGATCGTGGTGTCCTGGAACAGCACGTCGGACACATCCTTGTAGAAGGCGCCGACCGAAACGAAGCCGGCGGGCAGAACATACCATTCCCAATACAGATCGACGCCCTTGGCGCGTTCGGGCTTCGCGAGCGGGTTGCCGCCCGAAATCGTTTCATCGGCATCGTTGACCGTCAGATTGGGGCGGCTGACGGTGTAATCGGGCCGGGCGGCGCCGGTGTTGAACGACAGGCGCACCTTCATGTCGTCGCGCGGCAACCAGTTGATATGGGCGCTGGGGAAGACCAGCGTCTTGCTGCTCTCGACGGTTATCAGCTCCTGCGCGGCGCCGATGATGGCATAAGCGGTGCCGCGGTTGTTGATGTGCTCGATACGGGCGCCATAGACGATATTGCCCCAATCGAAGCGCGTCGTGCCCATGGCAAAGCCCGACCAGACCTGTTCGCGCACATTGTAGAAATTGGCGTTCTGCGGCGCGAAATCGGCCACGCCATCGGCAACCGCAAGAATGTCGCGCGCCTTGGCATCAGAGAAGTGGGTGATCTTGTAGCCCGGCTCGATACGGCCTCGGAAGGACTCATTGCCGAGAATGCCGAGCAGATCGAGCGGGATGCCCTGTGCTGCAAGCGCGGCATTGAGCGTCGTGCCGGTCGCGCTGAGCAGATTTTCATTGGCCTCCTTGGTGCGCTGATCGAACTGCGCGCCAAAGCGGAACGTCGTGTCGCCGAACAGGGTGGTGTTCCATGCGGCTTCCACCTTGCCGGTATAGGCGTCGGTTACATCGACCGCATCAAGCGCGGTCGCCGAGGTGATGGCGTTGGGGAAGCTCTGGAACTGGTTGACCGGGTTGCCGCGCGAGAAGACGCCATTGGCGTCGCGCAGGGTGCGGAACAGGGCGACCTGCGAATTGTTCTTGTCGGTAAAGTTGTAATCGGCGGTGACACGGTTGACGCCGCCGACACCGTTGGTGCCAAAGCCGGGGCTTTGGTAGGTGTGGAGATAGGGCAGGCTGCGATCGTCCTCTGATCGCGTATAGTTGCCGCGCCATTTGATCGTCCAGTCGTCGCCCAGGCTGTGATCGCCGCCGATGGTGTTGGTGAACACCGATTGGCGATAGGCGGTGGCGCGGAAACGGGCATCGAAATCGACGCCGAAGATGGTGCCGGTCAGTGGCGTGTTGCCGGTGCAGACATCGGCATAGCCGGTGGTGAAGGGGGCCGGCGGGTTGACGCCGGGATTGGGGCAGGGCGCCGTGCTGTTGGGCACGCGGCTCTGCTGGTCATCGGCATCGATACGATAATTGTCGCGTAATTCGTCATCGGTGAAGGCGGTGTAGATCGAGCTGACGAACAGCTTGTTGTCGCTATCCGGCTGCCATTCGAGCCGACCCGATACGGAGTAATTCTTGCGGGTCAGCCGGTAGAATTTGTTCTCGATCTCGCGGGCCCAGACGCGCGGTGTTTCCTCGCCGGGCACCGCCGGGCGCAGGTCGCGGCTGACGGTTTCCCAATCGATCTCGAAATTGTCGGTGACCATGTTGCGCTGGTAATAGCTGCCCGACACCAGAACGCCGATTTCACCAGCGCCGGTTTCGAAGCGGTCCGAAACAACGGCCGAGCCTTCGAACGCGCCGCCCTGGCCAAGCTCGACATAGCCGCCGCCGAGCTTGCCCTGCATGTGCAGCCCCTTGTAGTCGAAGGGCGAGCGGGTGACGATGTTGACGTTACCGGCGATGGTTTCGCCGTTAAGATCGGGCGTCACTGCCTTTTGCACCACGACCTGCGAGGCGATCGCCGAGGGGATCGAATCGAAGCGCGCGTCGCGGCCTTCGGGCGAGACGATGAAGATGCCGTCGAACGACAGCGTGGTCCAGTTGAGCGGTGCGCCGCGCAGGTTGACATAGCGCGCCTGGCCCTGATCTCGCTGTACGCTGACTCCGGGGAGCCGGCTGATTGCTTGGGCGATGTTCTGATCGGGCAGGCGGCCGATGGCATCGGCGGCCAGCACGCTGACAAGCGAATCGGAACGGCGCTGGATTTCGAGCGCTGCGGCCTGCGATTCGGCGATCGGACGCGAGCCGGTAACGATGATTTCATCGGCCTCGTCGGCTGTAGCCGCGGCGACGACCGGCGATGTCGCCTGCGCAAGGGCTGTTGTGCCGCTGAATGCCAAGGCAGCGATGCTGGCAAGCAAGGCTGCCCGGCGGCTGGTTGCACCGCAGATGCTGTTCAACGCGTACATGATGACTTCGCCTTGGGCTGGGAATGGCTGAATGGCGGGTCAGCTAGGCAGCTATTGTGACGATGGTGTTTCGTCTTCTTTACGGATTAATGATGAGCAATGTTGGCGGAACGCTGTGCCTGTTGCGCCACAGTTGGCGGGAGGCCGGGCCGCCTTGCAGGGCGTGTTCGCAACCACGGCTTGCGCCCGTGCGATGCCGTCGGTATAGCCCGCAGCCCGACCCTAGGAGTGTAGCTCAGTTGGTAGAGCATCGGTCTCCAAAACCGAGGGCCGGGGGTTCGAGCCCCTCCACTCCTGCCAGTCCGTCTTGAAAAAGCCGGGCCGGTGACAGACTTTCAGGGTTCGATCGGGGTCGCTTGCGGCCTCGCAAGCACCGGCTGGCGCTTTCCGAAAACGGAGCATCAGCCGGATTTTGGTGTTTTTGATGGTTCGATGAACCGGATGGGCTGATTCGAATGGCGAGTGAGATCAAGGCAAAAGGCGGAACTGGTGCGGCACCCGCGCCGGCCAAGCCGCGCGTGTCGCCCGGCGAGTTCGTTCGTCAGGTCCGCGCCGAAGTTGCCAAGGTCGTCTGGCCCTCGCGCGGTGACACGATCCGTATGACGATCATGGTGCTGATCATGACCACCATCCTCGCGCTGTTCTTCGTCGGCATCGATCAGATCCTTGGTCGGATCGTCAAATTCCTCCTCAGTCTCGCTGCCTAAGGGTTCGAACCACTCATGTCGCGCTGGTACATCATTCACGCCTATTCGGGTTTCGAGAACAAGGTTCGCGAAGCGATCCTGACCGAGGCGACGCGCAAGGGCCTCGACGTGTTCATCGATGAAGTTTCGGTGCCGACCGAAACCGTCAATGAAGTCTTCAAGGGCAAGAAGCGCGCCGTCGAAAAGAAGGTCTTCCCCGGCTATGTGCTGGCGAAACTCGACATGACCGATGACGTCTATCACCTTGTCAAGAACACGCAGATCGGAAGAGCAC
>JAAFIT010000137.1 GCA_013298745.1 Sphingomonadales bacterium | reverse complement strand
CTTGATCAAGATCGACCAGACCCAGCAGGCCAAGGCGCCGGTGTTCGATGTCTCCACCGCCAAGGTCGACCTTGGCAAGCGCGAGGCGACCGTCAAGGTGCCCACCGTCGATGTCGGCAGCACCGATACGCAAGTGACCGTGCCGACCGTCACCGTTGAGCCGGCCAAGACCTCCGAATAGCCGCGATGGACTTGCCGGCACGGCTCGCCTAACGCCGGGGCGATGCCGGCCTTCCCCGCCTCCCCCGCCATGGCGCGCGCGCTCGATGAGGCGCGGGCAGCCGCGGCGCGCGGCGAAGTCCCCGTCGGCGCCGTTGTCTCGGCCGGTGATGGCCACATCCTCGCCGCCGCCGGCAACCGCACGCTGGAACTGAGCGACCCCACCGCGCACGCCGAAATTCTCGCCATCCGCGCTGCCTGTGCGGCGCTCGGCAGTGCGCGGCTGCCTGGCACTACCCTGCATGTGACGCTCGAACCCTGCCCGATGTGCGCCGCCGCCATCGCCGCGGCGCGCATTGCCGTGCTGGTCTATGGCGCGTCCGACCCCAAATCCGGCGGCATCGAGCAAGGCCCGCGCGTCTTCGCCCATCCGCAGGTCCATCACGTGCCCGAAGTGGTGAGCGGCATCGGCGAGGCCGAGGCGACACTGTTGCTGAAGGACTTTTTCCGGCGTTTGCGGCAGCCGGAACAAGGCTCCAGCCACTAAAGCAGCAACGTCATCGCCGCCGCCACGCCCAAGGCGACGGCCATCGCAAGCGCGACGCTTCCCACCCCGGCGAGCAGGGCCTTGCCGGGTCCCAGGTCCTGCTGGCGGCCGACCCAGCGTGTTTCGGCCCAGCAGAACCAGATGAACGCCGCGATCGCCAATGCCACGGCAATGCCATCGGCGGTGTCACCCCCGCGGCGGCCGATCACATTGGCCATCGACAAGACAAAGGCGAAGGGCGTTGCCAGGAAACACTGGCTGAAGAACGGCTGGCGCAGCGTGTTGCGATCGAGTGGCTGGCGTTGTGCGCGCATGGCGACCAGCGCGATGACCAGCGGGATGATCGCCGTGACCAGTGCGCGAATGATCAGCAGGTTCTTCTCGCTCGCCATGATGCCGGCGAGGACCGAATCGGCGCGCAGGTCCGATGTAGCCTTGAGGCCGACCGCAAGCTCGATGCCATGCGTCAGCGCGATGGTCAGCATCAACAGCAATGGCGGGCTCAGGCTGTCGGTATAGCGTTCGGTCGGCGTGTCGTGGAGTTCGGTATCGGAATAGAGCGTCATCTGCGTCGGGTTGATCAGGATCCGCAGCATCGTGCGCGGATAGAAGATCAGCCATGTCATGACTTCATAGAGCAGCTCTTCGAGCGACCGGATGATGCCGATGAAGTCCATTGCCCGCCGCTCCCAATGCCGGCGCTATTATTGCCGATGGCGGGCGGCGTGCAAGCGGGGGTCTAATAGTCCAGCAATTTCAACATTGTCACTCTAAGTCGACACTAAGTCGACACCATTGACGGATGACATGCCGAGGCGGAGCTTCGCCGGACGCAGGCGCACAGGGGCCGGCGGCGGCGGCAGCATCGCCATCACCTCGAGTTGCGTGGCGATGGTGGCGCTGCGCTCGTCCTCTACCTCGTCAGTGGCGCGCGGCCGCATGGTGTTGGCCGGATCTTCGTGGCGCAGATGGTTGAGCAGGTTCATCAGCAGGCGATCATTGAACACCCGCTTCATGCCGACCAACTCGCCATTGTTCCACACCTGTTCAAAACCGCCTTCGAGCGCGCGTTCCATCGCTTCGTCGCGCAACCGCGCATAGGCCATGCGCCGTGCGGCATCCCAGGCCCGCGCGAATTCCGGCACGCGGGCGCGGGTCTTGTAGGCGCTACTGACATGGCGATCGACGCGGTCGGCGGCGCGGCGCACACTGCCGGTCTCGATCAACCCAATGATGAAACCCTCCATCGCTTCAGACGTCCAACCGTCGTCACGGTAGCGGGCGCGGAAGGACTGGGGGGTGAAGGGTTCGGTATCCATGGATGGACTGATAACCTATTTGGCGATAAAATGCAACATCCAATGTTGCGCATATGTTGCCATTGTTGACGTTGCGGCATCGCCTCTGGCGGTTGGGGCCGTCGACCCCAAACCCCATTTTTCAAGGCACCAGACCGATTCGAGCGCATTGCTTGCCGAAACAATCGGGGTCTGGGGCCAATGGCCCCAGCCGCCGGAGGCCCGTCACTGCAACGGCCTGGCTTGCTGGTCCTCCGGCTTCAGCACCGGGCATTGGCGCTGGTCGTCTTCTGCGCAGGCCGCCGCCGGCATAACCGCGGTTTCGAGCCAGTCGGTCGCCGGCAAGCCGTAGAGCAGATCGAAGAATTCGAGCTGCAGCCCGCCGGCCTTGCCGTAATTGCTGTTCCACAGCATCACGATGCCAGCATCGGTGGCGGGATCGAAGAGGATCAGCGAGCGATAGCCATCGACCGAGCCGCGATGCCCGACCAGCCGGTGGCCGGCGTAGGTATAGCTGCGCCAGCCCAGCCCATAGGCGGCATCCTTCAGCGCGCGGTCGACGGGGCCGCGGCGGCGCGTCGGCGGGGTGGCGATGCGCGGCTGGTGCAGGGTTTCGAGCAGCGCCTGCGGCAGCACATCGGGGGCACCGCCGGCCTGCGCCTGCATCCAGCGCAGCAGATCGCGGATCGACGAATTGACGCCGCCGGCCGCCGGGACGCGATAATAGCTGTCGTTGACCGTTGTCGGCAGCTTTTCGAGGCGATGCGGCTGGGCCCAACTGGCGGCGCTTTCCAGCCCAGCGCGGCCGATCGTCGTGCGCGCCATGCCGAGCGGCGCGAACAGCCGTGCGCGGGCGGCACTCGCATAATCCTGTCCGGTCACCGCTTCGACGATTTCGGTCGCCGTGTCGAAGCCGATGTTCTGATAGGCATAGCAAGTCCCCGGAGGGCAGAAGGGCGGCAATGTGCCGAGCATGCTGCGCAGCATTTTGGGGTCGGCGCCGTCCTCCAGCCGCTCGTCCCAGGCGTTGCGGACAAGGCCGAGGCGGTGCGACAGCACATCGGCGACGGTGACCTTGCGGGCATCACCGGGGACGGTGAGGCTGGTGCCCAGGCGCGTGATCGGTGCATCGAGCGACAGCTTGCCGTCGGCGGCGAGCCCGGCGACCAGTGTTGCGGCCACGCCCTTTGAGAGTGACGCCCAGCGGAACACCGTGTCCGGCGTGACCGGCACCCCGGAACCGGCGAGGGTTTCGCCATAGCCGCGCGCAAAGGTCACCTCGCCATTTTCGATGGTGCCGACCGCCAGGCCGACCATGTCGGGGGACTGCATCAGCTCGCGGATACGCGCGTCGAGCCGTTGGTAATCGACCTTGGGCGGCAGGTGGACCTTCGCCGTTTGCGGGCGGCGAGCGATGGTCTGCGCCGGCTGTCGCGGCGCCAGCAGCGCTGCGATCACCGACGCGACGACGACCGTGATGGTCAGTGCCGCGAGCGCCATCGCCAGAATCTTGCCGCGCGGTGTCGCCCCTGCCCTTCTCATACCTGCCTTTTCATGCCCGGCCCCACGCGTTTCGGCTCACCTGTGTTTTTGGCAGGTGCCGCAGTGCGTTGCCCGGCGCAAGCTCCGGGGGAGGAGAATTGCACCATGCCCGACCCTGTCGCGACGCTCGCCACCGAAATCGACGGCCCGATCCTGTGGATCCGGCTCGACCGGCCGGGGTCGATGAACGCCTATAATGCCCAGATGGGGGCGGAACTGGTCGCGGCGTTCCGACAGGCCGATGGCGATGATGCGATCCGGGTGGTGGTGCTGACGGCGAAGGGCCGGGTGTTCTGCGCCGGCGCCGATGTGTCGGCTGGTGCCGGGGCGTTCGATACCTCGGCGGGGGATGGCGCGGGCAATTTCGGCAAGGCCGGTGCCGATAGTGACTTCGTCCGGGCGATGATGGATTGCCGCAAGCCATCGATCGTGGCGTTCAACGGCTCGGCGGCGGGTGTGGGCCTGACGATGGCGTTGCCGTGCGACATCCGGATTGCGGCTAACACGGCCAAGTTCGGCTTTGTCTTTGCCCGCAGGGGCCTGGTGCCGGAGGCGGGATCGGCGTGGTTCCTGCCGCGGCTGGTCGGCATGGCGCAGGCGCTCAACTGGTGCCTGACGGGTCGACTGTTTCCTGCCAGCGAGGCACTGGCGCATGGGCTGGTCAGCGAGGTCTGCCCTGCGGACGAACTGGCAGGCCGGGCGCGGGCGCTGGCGCTTGAAATTGCCGATAATTGTGCGCCGGTGTCGTTGGCCCTCACCCGCCGCATGCTGTGGCATTTCGGCAGCGAGGCGAGCCCGGCCGGCGCGCTCGGTGTCGATGCGCGGTTGAACATCGCGCTCGGGCAGGGCGCCGATGTGCACGAAGGCGTGGCGGCGTTCCTCGGCAAGCGGCCGCCGGAATTTCCGGGGCGGGTGAGCGCGGATATGCCGGCGACGGACTGGTGGGCGGTACCGCACACGCGGTGACTCTGCTCCCTCCCCCCACCGCCGCAGGCGGTAGAGTGGGGAGGGTCGGGGTGGGGGTCTGCTGCTAAGCGGGGCTCTGGTGATAAAGCCCCCACCCCGACCCTCCCCACTCTCGGTTCGCTGCGCTCACCGGGGGGGAGGGAGGCGCTCTAACCAGTCCTTCAGCGCCGCATTCACCGCCTCGGGCGCGTCCTGCTGCACCCAGTGCGAGGCCTCCGGCAGCCGCACCAAAGTGAAGTCGTTGACCAGCGGGCCATAGCCCTCGGTGTTGGCGACATCGATGGCGACATCCTGTTCGCCCCAGACCATCAGCGTCGGGGTGCTGATGACGCGCACCGGCTCTTCAAGGATGTCGGGGAAATTGGCGCGGTAGTAATTGACCATCGCGGTGAGCGCGCCGGGCTGGCTGGCGTTGCTGCGGTAATGCGCGATGATCTCGGGCGGGAAATTCGCCTTGTTGACCGCGCTGTCGGTGAAGGCCTTGCCGATGCCCTCGGCGCCGCGCGCGCCGAGCAGCAGCTCGGGGAGTTTGGGGATCTGGAAAAAGGCGACGTACCAGCTTTTGCGCTTTTGCGACCAGAGCGTCTTCAGCGTGCGGCGGAACACCGCCGGGTGCGGGACGTTCATGATGACCAGGCCATCGAGTGGCTGAGTATCGCGCAGCGCGAAGATCCAGGCGATCAGCGCGCCCCAGTCATGGGCGATCAGCAGGCGACGGCGTGCCCCCAACGCATCGAAGATTGCGGCCGTGTCGGCGACGAGATGATCGATGTGGTAATCGCCTTGTCGCTTCGGCCGGCTGCTGCCGCCATAGCCGCGCAGATCGGGCGCGACGGCGTGCCAGCCGTGCGCGGCGAGCAGGGGCAACTGGTGCCGCCACGACTTACGGCTTTCTGGAAAGCCATGGAGGCATAGCGCGATATCGGCACCCTCGCCACATTCATCGATGGCAAAGGTCAGGCCATTGGCGGTGATGCTGCGGGTGGTGATCGTCATGCGCTGCCTTCACTCACCTCGAACCGTCACCCCCGCGAAGGCGGGGGCCCATCGCGCGACATTGGTGTGATGGGCCCCCGCCTTCGCGGGGGTAACGGAATAGGCTGTCGAGGCGCGCTCATGCATTGAAATTGAGACGCAGGCCCGGCCGTGGCCAGCGGCACTTGGCCATTTTGCCGGTGGTGGAGAGGCACACCCAGGCGTCCATCATGTCGGCGCCGCCGAAGGCGATGTTGGTGGTGAGCAGATCGGGGAAGGGGAAGAATTCCTGCGCGCCGGTCTTGGGGTCGATGCTCGTCACGCCGGCGCTCTCGATCAGCGTCGCCTGGGCGATGTTGCCATTGGCTTCCATGGCGAGGCTGTCGAGATAGGTCTTGTTCGGCCAGGTGGTGACGAAGCGGCCGGGAACCGCAGCGAGCGGCGCCGGGGCGACGGTGCCGGGGCCGGTGATGTCGAATTCGAGGATCACGCGGCCGGCGGTGACAGCGGCGTAAACCTTGGTACCATCGGGCGACAGGCCGACGCCGTTGAGGTTGGGGCCATAGACGGCGCAGACACAGCCCGAGCCGTCGGGTTTGCCATAGAACAGCCCGCCCTTGGTCTCGTGGTGCGGGAAATGCTTGCCAAGATCGGTGAACCAGAAGCCGCCGGCCGCATCGAAAACAATGTCGTTGGGGCCGGAGAGGCCGAGGCCGTCGGTTGTCTTGTCATAGACGCGCTCGACCTTGCCGGTGGCGATGTTGATGCGCTCGATCCGGCCGGTGGTGTAATCATCGGCGGCGTTGCCGGGCAGCAGCATGCCATCCTGTTCATACCAGGCGAAGCCGCCGTTGTTGCAGACATAGATGGCGCCATCCGGGCCGATCGCCGCGCCATTGGGGCCGCCGCCGGTGGTGGCGATGGTGGTCATCTTGCCATCGGGGGTGAGGCGCGTCAGCTTGCCGGCCTTGATCTCGACAAAGATGACGCTGCCATCGTCCATGGCGATGGGGCCTTCCGGAAATTGCAGGCCTTCGGCGACGATCGTGTGTGGATGCATGGCGATTCTCCCCTTTGATTTTGCCGCATCGTGACGCGGCGGCGGGGCATGCGCCAGTGACGAAATAAGGAGCGTTAGCGGGGGCTCCGCAGGCTGGCGAATTCGCTCGTCGGATACCAGGCCGGCCAGACGGTGCAGGTGGCGAGATCATGCCCGGCGATGAAGGCGGCGGTGGCCTCCTGCGCGGTGCCGGCGAAATCCCAATCGGGGTGGAACT
>JAAFIT010000136.1 GCA_013298745.1 Sphingomonadales bacterium | reverse complement strand
GATTGGCTGTGTGCCAAGCTGGGGCAGGGTTAGGCCGCTCGCCGCCGCGCCACGGCTGCGCGTCGCGCCAGATCGAGAAGCGTGGCGTGCGCCATCGTCTCGCCCAGGCTCCCGCGGGATTTGATGGCACGCTCGGCGTCCAGCAAAGCGGCGAGCGCCGCGACAAGCGCCGGGGTTGTCCACGCCGTTACTTCGGCAACCATCGCGTCCTTTTCCTTCCAGAAAATCGGCGGGCGCGCGCCATCGACGGCATTTCGGGGTGATTGGCCGGCATCGACCGCGGCGCGCAGCGCCAGCAATTGCGTCATCCGGCGGTCGACGGCGCGCAGTGCCACAATACCAAGCCCATCGCCGAGCCGGGCGAGCAGATCGGTGGCAAGCGCCAACTGCCCCCCCGCGATTGCGCCGCCCAGGGCGAACTGGTCCGAATCGCCCGCGCCGGGTGCCAGCGCTGCCACATCGGTGACCTCAAGCGGCTTCGGGCTTTCCGGGCTGGCGTCGCAGTAAAGGCTGAGCTTCTCGAGTTCGCGGCGAATGATCGTGCGGTCGCCGCCTGTCGCTTCGAACAGCATCGTCGCAGCGTCACGGCTGGGCTTCAGCCCGAGTTCCGCGCCGATATCGCCGACAAGTCGGAGCGCATCGCGCAATGTCGGTTCATAGCTGAGCAGCGACGCGATGGCCGGCGAGCGTTCGGCAAGGCCCGCGAGCTTGCCCTTCTTCAGATCACCGCCGATCGCCACCACGGGATTGCCGGGTGGCCCGGCGAGAATAGCCTCAATCGCCTCCAGCCCTTTGTCATCTAGGCCTTCGATCCGCACCAACGTCCGATCGCCGAACATCGACATGGCACCAACCGCAGCAGCAAGGGCGCCGGGATCGTTCGCCAGCGCGGCGCCTGACAACGTCTCAACAGCCATAGGATTGGTCGCATCGGCGAACTGACGGGCCAACTGGTCGGCCATGTCACGCGATGCCGCCGCATCGGGGCCGTGCAGCAACACCAGACGAATATCATCCGGCCAGCGCTGCGAAATCGCAGCAATCCGTGCAGCATCAGCCTTCATGAAAACAGGTTCTGGGGCATAAGGCCCCAGCCGCCGGAGGCGTTACTCCTGCCCATCCGCCGCCTGCGCAAAGCGCGCAATCCGCGCCGCAATCTGCTGGGCAATCTCCAACGACAAACGCTCGAGCGCGGTGGTTTCCGCCGCCACCACCGCATAATTGGACGACACGCGGTCGATACCGGCGTCAGACCCAGCAGTGGCATCGACCAGCACGGCGTTGGTCGAGATTTCGACAAGGCGGTAGCGGGCACGCAGGGTACGCCGCTCGCGCGCTGCCGAGTTGTCACCACGGACCCCGAAGGCGACGATCTGGTCGTCGAGCTCGACTTCGAGGCGATAGCGGGGCTCGGCGACAGTAGTGCCGAAACGATCGATCAACGCCTGCCGCACCAGAAAGCCCGATCGGTCGGGGATTGGCGGGATTTCGACCTGGGTCATCAACGCTGCCGGCGCGCTGGTGCTGCCGCCTGAATAGACCGGCGACAGGCCGCAGCCGGCGAGCGCGAGGCTGGCGGCGAGCAGAAGGGCAAGCCTCCGGCGGCTGGGGCCGTCGGCCCCAGACCCAAATCGAAAGAAGCTGTCAGATGACAAGGTTCACCAGTCGGTCGGGGACGACGATCACCTTCTTGATCGGTGCATCGGCGAGCGCACGCACGACCTTGTCGCGGGCGAGCGCAGCGGCTTCGAGAGTTGCCTTGTCGGCACCTTTGGCGGCGTCGAAACTGTCCTTCAGCTTGCCGTTAACCTGCACAGCGATGGTGACGCTGTCCTCGACCAGCAACGCCGGATCGGCGACCGGCCAGGGCGCGTCGACGATCAACCCGGGCTGGCCAAGCCGCGCCCAGCATTCTTCGGCAAGGTGCGGCGCCATCGGCGCGACGAGGCGGAGCAACACGTGGATCGCTTCGGCCTTGGTCGGGCCGGCGCCGGCCCGCTCGATGGCGCTGACCAGTTCATACAGCCGAGCGACAGCCTTGTTGAACTGCAACCGGTCGATATCGGCGGTGATGGCGGCAATTGTGCGGTGCATGCTGCGCAGCAATTTGGGATCGTCGGCGGTGCCGGAGGCCGTTTCGGCCGCATCATCGGCGAGCCGCCAGACACGCTGAACGAAGCGCCAGGCGCCCTCGATACCCGATTCGGACCAGGCCAGATCGCGTTCCGGCGGCGAGTCCGACAGCATGAACCAGCGCACGGCATCTGCGCCATAAGTCTCGATGATGACATCGGGGTCGACGACATTCTTCTTCGACTTCGACATCTTGATGACCCGGCCCACCTCGACCGGTTCATTGTCAGCCTTCAGCGTCGCGCCCGTTGCGGTGCGCACGATGTCTTCCGGCGCATAGAACAGCGGTGCCACGCCTTCACCCTGCGGACGCGAATAGATCTCGTGCGTCACCATGCCTTGCGTGAACAGCCCGGCAAAAGGTTCGGCGACGTTCAGGCGGCCGATACGGTTGAGCGCCCGCGTCCAGAAGCGCGCATAGAGCAGATGCAGAATCGCATGCTCGACCCCGCCGATATACTGGCCGACCGGCAGCCACTGCTCTGCGATGGCCGGATCGAACGGCCGATCAGATGGCGCGCTGGCGAAGCGGATGAAATACCAGGACGAATCGACAAAGGTATCGAGCGTGTCGGTCTCGCGCCGCGCCGGCTTGCCACACTGCGGACAATCGACATGCTTCCAGCTCGGATGGTGATCGAGCGGATTGCCGGGACGATCAAAGCTGACATCTTCGGGCAGCACGACGGGGAGCTGCGCCTTGGGCACCGGCACGGCACCGCAGGCATCGCAGTGAATGATCGGAATCGGTGTGCCCCAATAGCGCTGGCGCGACACGCCCCAATCGCGCAGGCGATATTGGGTGACGGCATGGCCCCAGCCTTGGCTTTCCGCGCGGGCGATGACGGCGGCCTTGCCATCATCGACGCTCATGCCGTCGAGCCAGCGGGAATGCACCAGGCGGCCGGGGCCGGTATAGGCCACATCATCGATGCCGACCTGATCCTCGCCTTCGGGCGCGACCACGCGGGTGACCGGCAGCTGGTATTTGCGGGCAAAATCGAGGTCGCGCTGGTCGTGCGCCGGGCAGCCGAAGATGGCGCCCGTGCCATATTCCATCAGCACGAAATTGGCGACGAACACCGGCAGCATGATCGAGGGATCGAGCGGGTGCACCACCGACAGCCCGGTGTCATAGCCCTGCTTCTCCTGACCTTCGATATCCGCGGTAGCCGTGCCGCCGGCCTGGGCTTCGGCGATGAACGCCGCCAGCCCCGGATTGGTCTCGGCGAGCTTCGCACTCAACGGATGATCGGGGGCGAGCGCTGCAAAGCTGGCGCCAAACAGCGTGTCCGGGCGGGTGGTGAACACGTCAAAGCTGGTGTCGGCGCCGGCAACCTGGAAGGTGAAGCGCAGCCCTTGCGACTTGCCGATCCAGTTTTCCTGCATCAACCGGACTTTCTCGGGCCAATCTTCGAGCCCGTGCAGCCCGGCGATCAGATCATCGGCGAAATCGGTGATCTTGAGGAACCACTGGCTCAACCGCCGCCGCTCGACGATGGCGCCGGAACGCCAGCCGCGGCCATCGATGACCTGTTCATTTGCGAGCACGGTCATGTCGACCGGATCCCAGTTGACCGCCGATTCCTTGCGATAGACCAGCCCTGCTTCCAGCAAATCGAGGAACAGCGCCTGCTCCTGGCCGTAGTAATCCGGCTCGCAGGTCGCGAGCTCGCGGCTCCAGTCAAAGGCAAAGCCCAGCCGCTTCAGCTGCGCCCGCATCGCCGCGATATTGGCGCGCGTCCAGTTGCCGGGGTGGACACCGCGCTCCATGGCGGCGTTTTCGGCCGGCATTCCGAACGCGTCCCAGCCCATTGGGTGGAGCACTTCAAAACCCTGGGCGCGGCGGGTGCGGGCGATGACATCGCCCATGGTGTAATTGCGGACATGGCCCATGTGGATGCGCCCCGAAGGATAGGGGAACATCTCCAGCACATAGGCCTTGAGCTTGGGCGACGCGTCATCGGCGCGAAAGCTGTCGGCCGCGTTCCATGCCGCTTGCCAGCGCGCTTCGGCGCCCTTGTAATCGAACTTCTGGGCCATGGTGCGGGGCTTCAGCCGGTATACTGCGACCGGCGGAGATCGCGGGCGCGGCTGAGAATGGTTTCTTCCAGTTTCTGCACCGTGCCGGGGCGCACAGGTGCATCAACCCAGCCCGATCCGGCAATGGTCTGGCGATTGGCGCTGACCTTGATGGCATCGGCGCGCAATTCGGTATCTAGAATGGCGATCGTCACCTTGACGCGTTCATTGGGCGATGACGGCGTCGCATACCAATCGGTGATGATGATGCCGCCGTTCGAATCGACCTGCGCCAGCGGCATGAAACCGATGGTATCCAGCGCGGCACGCCACAGATAGGCGTTGACGCCAATGGTGGTGATGCGAGCCGGAGCCTCCGCCGACGCCGTCTTGGGGCTATCCTTCTTGCCACAGGCGCTGAGCGAGCCCGCCAGGGCCACACTGACCAGCAGGATTCCAACACGGCGCATGAACGACCCTTTTCGCAAAACAATGCGGCGCTTATAGGCGTGCCAGCGCCGATGCGCCAAGCCTTCGCTGCACCGAGACGAAAAAGCCTTTGGCAACGCACTGTGCACTTCAAACAACAGTCATTGCAAATAATCGGGCAATTGCGGCGAAAGTCTGGCGTTACCATCTGTCCGACGGGAACCAGCGCTGTTAGGGCTGAAGCATGTTCGGGACGAGCGATTCGCGCGGGGGCACCCCCGTCTCATCGGAAGGCCGCCTTTCGGCGCGTCCGATGGCGTTAGCGCGACTGATTGCCCTCGCCGCCGCCGCCACGCTTGCCTTTGGCAGCGCCAGCGCTGCAACCAAGCCCGGCACTCCGGCCAAAACCGGCCAGAAACAGCGCTTCAGCTTCGATGTGCCGGTCACCGGTTTCCAACCGCCGGTCAGCGATCTCAACAAGTTCAGCTTCACCGCCGCCGGCAACAACGCCGCGTCGGCGCGGTTGCAAACGCAGGAACGCGCCTTCCGCTTCACGCCATCGGGCCAGACCGACAATCGCAAGGCGCTGTCGCTGGGCCTCAGCACGCGTGTCGTGACCGCGGCCACCGATCACTCGCGCGCCGCCGCGCCGATCGAAGCGACCGCAGCCCTGCCCACCGCCTATGGCGTCGACGTGTCGCTCGGCTGGAAGGGCTTTGCCGTCAACACCGCCTATCGCCATGTCGAACCTGGCCCCAGCGCGCTCCTCGCCAACCGCAGCGACGCTGTCGATGTCGGCCTCAGCTATGGCGGGCGCAACTGGAAGACGCGCCTGCTTGGCACGGCGGAACAATTGGCGGGTGAAGGCAGCGCGCTGCTGCTGGCGCCGCTCGAGCGCCGTTACTCGGTCGAACTCGGTGGTGCCTATGCCGTCGCGCCGCGCCTGTCGGTCACCGGCGGCGTTCGCTACAAGCTGGCACCGACGGCACCGACGGTGCTCGATATCGACCGGCCGGACCAATCGGTCTATCTCGGCACCAACATCGCCTTCTGATCTTGGGCGATCCATCCGGACCTGCCGCCGATCGCCTCATCGCGGTCGATGACGCTGCTGACCGCCTGAACACGGTCAGCGCTGCCATGGCCCGCGCAGCGCGCAGTGTCGGGCGCGATCCGGCCGCCATCGAACTCGTCGCCATCAGCAAGACCTGGGGTGCGGAGGCCATCGCGCCCCTGATCAGCGCCGGACACCGCAGCTTTGGCGAGAATCGCGTGCAGGAGGCCGAGGCCAAATGGCCGGCGCTGCAGGCGGAAACGCCCGGCATCCGCCTGCACCTTGTCGGCCAGTTGCAATCCAACAAGGCTGCCGAAGCCGTTGCGCTGTTCGATGTCATCCATTCGGTCGACCGCCCATCGCTGGTGGCAGCGCTGGGCAAGGCGATGGCGGCAGCCGGCAAGCGCCCCGATTGCTATATTCAGGTCAATATCGGTGCCGAGCCACAGAAGGGCGGTTGCGCCATTGCCGACCTGCCCGATCTGCTGGCGGCGGCACGCGCCGCCGGCCTGCCGATTGTCGGTCTGATGTGTGTGCCGCCAGCCGATATCGAAGCCGCGCCATTCTTTGCCCTGCTCGCCGAGCTGGCACGGCGGCATGGCCTGACGCAACTCAGCATGGGCATGTCGAGCGACTATGAAACCGCAGCGATGCTCGGTGCGACGGTGATCAGGGTCGGAAGCGCGCTGTTCGGCGCGCGCTAAAGGCTCAGGGCGTCGCCGCTACCGGCGGCACTGTGACCGGTCGCGGCGTCGGCGGCATGATCGCCGCAGTTTCCAACGTCGTCAGCGCTGCCATGCCGGCCTGCCAGCGATCGGCCGACGCCAACCACGCCGAAACGCTGGCCGGGCGCGGCTCGGGCAAGCGTCGCAACTGGTTGGCCGCCGCTGCGACATCCCCCCGCGCCAGCGCCGCAGCGGCTGCATCACGTGGTGCCTGCGGTGCATCGCCAGGTCGGGTCACCACACTGCGCACCGCCGCCGTCAGGCTTTGCCACCAATCGAGACCGGCACCGTTTGTGGGCGGACTGAGAGTGACGAAGTCACGACGCAGTGTCGCAACGGTGACCGGCGCATTGCCCAACGCGGCGACGGCGTTGACGGCCTGCGGGTAACGCGCTTCGAACGATTGGCGCAGCACCGGCT
>JAAFIT010000135.1 GCA_013298745.1 Sphingomonadales bacterium | reverse complement strand
GCGGGCCGAACCATTCTTGCTGCAGATCGGCGATGGCATCGAGACGGATGACCGTCGGCGCGATGAAATGGCCAGCAGGCGCATCGAGCGCATGGACCCAGCGCGGCTTTTGCGACTGGCGATAGGTTTCGAGGCGTTCGTGCGCCGCAGCATCGATCACCGGGCCGACATCGGTTGCCGGATCGGCCGGATCGCCGAGGCGCAGCGTGTCCATGGCGCCTTTGAGCATCTCAAGCGTGCGGTTGGCTACATCCGCCTGCACCAACAGCAGCCGCAAGGCCGAGCAGCGCTGCCCGGCGCTGCGGAAGGCGCTGGTGATGACATCCTGCACCACCTGTTCGGTGAGCGCCGTCGAATCGACGATCATCGCGTTGATGCCGCCGGTTTCGGCGATCAACGGCACCAGCGGCCGCGATTCATCGTCGAGCAGCGCGCGGGCGATGCGCCGCGCGGTGGCGGTGCTGCCGGTGAAAGCGACGCCCATGACGCGGGGATCGCGGACCAACACATCGCCCACGTCACCGCCGCCGGTGACAAGGCGCAGCGCGTCCACCGGAATGCCGGCTTCGATCGCGAGCGCGACCGCGGCTTCGGCGATCAACGGCGTCTGCGGTGCCGGTTTTGCCACGACGGTGTTGCCCGCCACCAGCGCCGCCGTCACCTGGCCAAGGAAAATCGCCAGCGGGAAGTTCCACGGCGCGATGCAGGCAAAAACGCCGCGCCCTTCCAGACGCAGTTCGTTGCGCTCACCAGTCGGTCCGGGCAGCGTCTGGGTAACGAATTTCGACCGTGCTTCGGCGGCATAATAGCGGCAGAAATCGACCGCCTCGCGGACTTCGGCGAGGGCATCGGGGATGGTCTTCTTCGCCTCGTGCACGCAAATCGCCATCAGCCGCTCGCAATCGCGTTCGAGCAGATCGGCAAGGCGATCAAGCGCAGCGGCGCGGGTGGCGACAGGCGTGGCGGACCAGGCGGGGAAAGCGCCAGCAGCCGCAGTGATCGCCGCCGTCACATCGGCGGCGTTATGGTTCACAGCGGTCGCCGGAAGGCGGAACGCAGCAACATCCGCTGCAACCTTTGCCAGCATCTGCGCCTCGGCGAGATCGATTCCGGCGGAATTGTCGCGGCTATCCCCGTAAAGCCTTACAGGCAGCGGGATCGACGGGTGCGGCGTGCCCCCCACAGCGGCAATCTTGACCGCCGGATCGGCGAGCAATGTCTCATCGCTGACGCTGGCATCGGCGAGCTGATGAACAAAGCTCGAATTGGCGCCGTTTTCGAGCAACCGCCGCACCAGATAGGCGAGCAGGTCGCGATGGCCGCCGACCGGCGCATAGGTCCGGCACTTGTAGCCGTCCTCGCGGACCAGCCGTTCGAACAGCCCCTCGCCCATGCCGTGCAGCCGCTGGAATTCGAAATCGCGCGATGCGCCGGCCCATTCGAGGATGGTCGCCACGGTCAGGGCATTGTGGCTGGCAAAGGCCGGATAGATGTTGGGCGCCGCCAGCATGTCGTGCGCGCAAGCCAGATATGACACATCGGTCGCCGCCTTGCGGGTGAACAGCGGATAGTCGGCAAGCCCCGCCTCCTGGGTGCGCTTGATCTCGCTGTCCCAATAGGCGCCCTTGACCAGCCGCACCGTCAGCCGCTGCCCGGTCTCGGCGCCGAGCGCCTGGGCCCAGCCGATGACGGCGCGGGCGCGCTTGCCATAGCCCTGCACCGCCATGCCGAAACCGTCCCAGCCCTTCAGCTCGGGCAGCCGCGCCACCGCCTCGATGATGTCGAGGCTCATCATCAACCGTTCGGATTCCTCGGCATCGACGGTCAGGCAGATTCCCGACGATGCCGCCGAACGCGTCAGATCGCTGACCATATCGATCAGCGCCGGTACCGCGGTGGCGGCATGGGCGGTTTCATAGCGGGGATGGAGTGCCGACAGCTTGACCGACACCGAATGGCGATCGGTGATGTGATTGGCTTTCGCGGCCTTCGCGGTATCGCGGATCGCCGCCTTGTAGCTTTCGAAATAGCGGGCGCCGTCGTCGTAGGTGCGCGCCGCCTCGCCGAGCATGTCGAAGCTCGCCGTGAAGCCGCGATTGTCCTTGTCGTTGCTGCGTTCCAGCGCTTCATCGATGGTGCGGCCCATGACAAAGACCTGGCCCATCATTCGCATTGCCGCACCAACCGCCTGCCGCACGAACGGCTCCCCGGCGCGGGCGACGAGCCGCTTCAGGACCGAGGACTTCCCGTCCTCGCCCATCAGCGCGCGGGTCATCACCAGCCCCCAGGTGGCGGAATTGACCAGCGCCGAATCCGATTCGCCGGCGTGCTGCGCCCAATCGGCGGTGCCGATCTTGTCACGGATCAGCGCGTCGGCGGTTTCGGTATCGGGAACGCGCAAAAAGGCTTCAGCGAGGCTGAGCAGCGCCACGCCTTCAGCGGTGTTCAACCGATATTGATGCAGGAAACGATTGACCCAGCCGGTGCCCTGCGCGGCGCGCAGATCGGCAAGCAACCCCAGCGCGCGGCCGACAACGGCGTTGCGCATTGCCGGCGCGAGGGTGGCGGCGGGCAAGAGACCCGCCAGCACCTCCGCTTCCGGCGCGCGGTGGAGGGCGCGCATCGCGGCGCGGGCGGATTCAAGCTCGGATCCCATGCCCGCCGCCATACGACGCGGCGATCGATTATGCCACCATCAGACCGGCATGGTCAGGCAGCGATCGCCGACGTCTGCCGACGCCGCACGGCGAAACCGACCATGCCGAACCCGGCCACCAGCATCATCCAGGCCTGCGGCTCCGGAACAGCGGCGGCAGCAATCGAATCGAATTCATAGGCAATGCCAGTCGAACGGAAGCGCAGGCCGCGGATCACCTCGTTGGGCCCGGCGGTGATGAACACGCGGCGATTGGTGATCGCCGAGCCGCGATCGCCATTGGCCGGCGGCAGCATGCCACCGTTGATGGTCAGCAGCACCGAATCGCCGAGGCCGAGGACATCGAGATGATTATATTTGTCGATCGAGCCCCAATAGAGGCTGATCGATTTCAGTGACGGCGTCGAGAGCGTCGCGAAGTTGGACGCCAACGCGCTGCTGACATAGCCATAGTTGCTGGTGTTGCCGGCCGGTGTCGCCGCCTTGTTCGATGACCCGATAGCCGTGCCCAAAACGCCCGATGTCCATTTATAACCGGGCGCATTCGGCGAATCGAACGACACCACCAGGCTTTCGCCCGGCGCGGGGCCGGCGTTGCCGGCGACAGTGGTGAAGGTGACGGCATGGGCGGCCGACGCCGAGAACAGGGCCAACATTGCCCAGGGAAGCAAACGCATTTCATCCTCCAGAGGCGCAAGGACACTATGTCCATTGCGTTAACATCGCGATTCCGATTCAGGAGCGGTCGTTCAGTGAAGCAAATAAAATCAATTATTTGATGAGATATAACGACCAGCTTTAGTGGAATGACGCGCTCAATAGCGTTTCCAACATGAACGGAGGCTTGCCGGAAGCGGCGCGCGGCTTCGGCAATATCGCCGCTTGACGACTACAACTGTAATCCATTATGACTACGTCTGTAATCGAAAGAGGCAGCGATGAGCGAGCGAATCAGCGAAGCCGAACTGGCCGTCATGGAAGTGCTTTGGGACGCGGCGCCGCTGACGGCCGCCGAAGTCGCCGAACGCATCGATCCGGCACGGGGCTGGAGCATGACGACGATCAAGACCCTGCTCGGCCGCCTGCTGGCCAAGGGCGTCCTCGACCATGTCGAGGATGGGCGACGGTATCGCTATCGCCCGCTTGTCGAACGCACTGCCTATGTCACCCATGAATCGACCCGTCTGATCGAGCGGTTGTTCGCCGGCCGTGCGGTGCCGCTGGTCGCGCACCTTGCCGAAAGTGGCCAATTGTCCGCCACCGACATCGCCGAGCTCGAAGCCCTGGTGCGGGAGTTGAAGGCATGAGCAACAGTTTTGCCACAGCCCTTGGCGACGCGTTGCTCGCCTCGACATTGTTGATGGGTTTGGTGCTGCTGCTGCGTCGGCCGGTGGCGCGCCATTTTGGCGCCCATGCCGCCTATGCGCTGTGGGCTTTGCCCGCGTTGCGATTGCTGCTGCCGCCACTGCCGGGCTGGCGCAATCCGCTTGCCGGTCTGGCCTCCTGGTTTCCGCCGCTGTCGGCACCCCTGTCCACAGCAACGGAGGGCGCCGGCACCATGGCCCCGGTGCCGGCGCCCATGGTTTCGACGGTCGTGTCGACGTCGCAATGGTCGCAATGGATTGTGCTCGCCTGGATCGCTGGCGCGGTGCTGATGATCCTCTATCAATTCTGGCGCTACCATCGGTTTCTCGGTGCAGCGCTCGCCAGGGCCACTTTGCTCCAGCGCACCGAAACGGCTGATGTGCTGCTTTCGCCTGCGGTTGCCGGGCCGCTTGCCACCGGGATCCGCCATCCGCGGATCTTCATTCCGACCGATTTTCACACCCGCTTCGACCCGGCAGAGCGCGACCTCGCTTTGCGCCACGAGCATGCCCACCACACCCGCGGCGACATCATCGCCAACATGGCTGGCCTTGCCGTGCTGGCGCTGCATTGGTGGAACCCGATCGCGCATATCGCCTGGCGCGCCTTTCGCGCCGATCAGGAACTCGCCTGCGATGCCACTGTCCTGTCCGGCGCCTCGGGTGCCGACCGCCACAGCTATGGCCGGGCCATGCTGAAATCCGCCGCCGCACCAGTGCCGACCGCGGCCTGCGCCATGAACGCCAAAACCCAGTTAAAGGAGCGTATCACGATGATGAAGCAGCATGATCTTCCAGCCGGCCGCCGCCTGTGGGCCAGCGCCAGCGTTGGCGCTCTGGTTCTGGCCGGGCTTGTGCTGACCGCGGCAGGGGCACCGCCGGCGCCGCCCGCCGCGCCGGCCCCGGCGTCAGTGCCAGCCCCGGTTGCCGCGGTGGTCCCGCCGGCACCGCCCGCTCCGCCACCGGCCCCGGCGGTTCCGCAACGTCAGATGCGCACCCTGATCATCAAGGACGGCAAGGTCGTCGAGAACAGCACCGGCTCTGGGACCATGGTCGTGACGACCGGCGACGGCAAGACCGACGGCAAGGCCGGCCCCAAGACCCAGCGCATCGTGATGATCCGCCGTGGCGAGGGCGCCAATGATGCCGAGCTTGACGCCATGATCGACAAGGCGACGAGCGACGCCACCGACAAGGTCATCAAGAAGATAATCGTGACCTGCACGCCGGGCACCAACCCGGACGCCGACAAGGGCTGCGGTACCATCAACCTGGCTGAGATCAACCCCGGCATCCACGAGTCGCTGATGACGGCACGCAAATCGATCGAAACCAGCGCCGGCCTGTCCGATGCGCAGCGTCGCGCAGCGCTTGAAGGTCTTGACGAGGCGATGCGCGAAATGTCGGAGCACAAGCCAGGCGCTCCGACATCTCGAAAGTAATTCCGCCACGCGACACCCGCACTGGCGGGCACCATGGCAATCATACGCAACGAAGGTACATGCGAGAGGGACTCAGTGGGACGCCTTTTGCACGGGGTGCAGAGGGCGTCCGACCAGACCCGCTGGCGATAGCGTTAGGCGGCCACACACGCCACACGACGCCGGCGGCGCGCCGTGGCACCAACAAGGCCGAAACCGGCAATGAGCAAGGCCCATGACTCTGGCTCGGGAACGGCGTCAGCGGCGATGGTGTCAAATTCAAAGGCCACATCCGTCGTCCGGAACTTCAGACCGGTAATCCTTTCGCCAGCGCCGGCCGTGATGAACACGCGGCGGTTGGTTGCAGCCGCGGTCTGAGCGCCGTTGGACTGCGGAAAATCCGTACCCTTGATCGTCAGAAGCACCGAATTGCCCGGGCCGAGCACGTCGAGGAAGTTATACGTGTCGATCGAACCCCAGTAGAGGCTAATCGACTTCAGGCTCGGCGTGGACAGTGTTGCAAAGCTGCTCGGCAGCTTTGTCGAAACATAGCCATAGGTCGTCGTGTCGAGGTACGGTGCCGCTGCCGTACCGTTGATCGTGCCGGTATTGGTCGCAAGAACGCCAGCTGACCATATGTAGCCAGCCGCGTTCGGATTGGTAAAATCAACGACCACGGTCTCGGTTGGCCCAACGACCGAATCGGGGCCAGGGGTGCTGGTCAAGGTGACGGCATTGGCAGCAGAAGCGGCCAGCGTGACGGCGATGGCCGCAGCGATGATCTTCATGAGTTTATTCCCTAAGCAAAGCTACGCAAAAAACTTACGCGTCCGTTAATATGCAAAAAGCGTGCCAAAAGATTGCTGACTTATGAATCAAGAGCTTGTTGAATCGTTAATTTCGGAAGTGTAAAATCTGCCGATACTTTCGACGCAAATCGCGAACGAGCTGACCCATCGAAAACAGGGTGCGACTCCCGTTGACGCCGCCAGCCGCGCGCGCCTAGGACGGACGAAACAAAAAGGGGAAGACGACATGGCTGTTTCGATCGAAGAATATCAGGCAATGGTCGGCACCGAGCTTGGTGTGTCGGACTGGATCCTGGTCGATCAGGCGAAGATCGACGCCTTTGCCGAAGTCACCGGCGACCACCAGTTCATCCACGTCAATCCGGAACTCGCCAAGCAGACGCCATTCGGCACGACGATCGCCCATGGTTATCTGACGCTCAGCCTGTGCTCGGTGATGGCCTATGGCGTGATGCCCGGCATCAAGGGCACCAAGATGGGCGTCAACTATGGCCTCAACAAAGTGCGCTTCATGGCGCCGGTGAAGTCCGGCAAAAGC
>JAAFIT010000134.1 GCA_013298745.1 Sphingomonadales bacterium | reverse complement strand
GGTATGCGCGCCGGCGTTCGTGAACCCCCACCCCGCTCGGCTGGCGCCGAGTCGCCCTCCCCGCACGGGGGAGGGAGCGAGGCACTGAAATGAAGAAACTCCTCATCGCCAACCGCGGCGAGATCGCCCGGCGCATCATCCGCACTGCGCACGCGATGGGCATCGCCACCGTCGCCATCTATTCCGATGCCGACGCCGCCAGCCCTTATGTCCGCGAGGCCGGCCAGGCCATCGCGCTCGGCGCCACCGATAGCCGGCCCTATCTGGACGGCGACAAGATCATCGCCGCCGCCAAGAAATCCGGCGCCGACGCCATCCACCCGGGCTATGGTTTTCTTTCGGAAAACGCCGATTTCGCCAAGGCCGTCCGCAAGGCCGGGCTGGTCTTCGTCGGCCCACCCGAAACCGCGATGCGCGTCATGGCGCTGAAGGACAGCGCCAAGGCAGCGATGAAAAAGGCCGGGGTGCCGATCACGCCGGGCTATCAGGGCACCGATCAGTCGCTCGTCCGCCTGCAACGCGCCGCCGAAGGCGTCGGCTATCCGCTGCTGATCAAGGCGGTCGCCGGCGGCGGCGGCAAGGGCATGCGCGCCGTGCATGCACCTGCCGAATTTCAGGACGCGCTGATGGCCGCGCAGCGCGAAGGCCAGGCCAGCTTCGGCAACGCCAGCGTGATGCTCGAAAAGCTCATCCAGCGCCCGCGCCATGTCGAGGTGCAGGTGTTTGCCGACAGCCATGGCAATGTCGTCCATCTGTTCGAGCGCGATTGCTCGCTGCAACGCCGCCACCAGAAGGTCATCGAGGAAGCCCCGGCCCCCGGCCTGTCGGAGCGTCTGCGCCACACGCTCGGCGTCGCCGCCGCCACCGCCGCACACGCCATCGGCTATCAGGGCGCCGGCACGGTCGAGTTCATTCTCGATCTCGATACCGTCGATGCGGAGGGCGATCCGGCCTTCTACTTCATGGAAATGAACACCCGGCTTCAGGTCGAACATCCGGTCACAGAAGCCATCACCGGCCATGATCTGGTCGAATGGCAATTGCGTGTTGCCCGCGGCGAAATGCTGCCCGCCAATCAGGAGGCGCTCAGCATCACCGGCCATGCTGTCGAGGCGCGGCTGTATGCCGAAGATGCCGATGGTGGCTTCCTGCCGAGCACCGGAACGCTGTCGCGGCTGGTCTTCGGACAAGGTGAGGGCATCCGCATCGATACCGGCGTCGAAACCGGCAGCGTCATCGGCCTCGATTATGATCCGATGATCGCCAAGGTCATCGCCTGGGGGCCGGACCGCGCCAGCGCCATCGATCGGCTGGTCGGCGCGCTCGATGGCAGCATCGTCGAGGGCCTCAAGTCCAACCGCGCCTTTCTCGCCCGGCTCGCCAACCATGCGGCGTTCCGCGCCGGCGAGGTCGATACCGGCTTCATTCCGCGCCATGCCGATGCGCTGGCGCCGCCGGCCGAGGTTCCCGATGCGGCGCTGGCACTGGCGGCACTCGCCATCGTGCTCGACACACCCATGTCTGGCGATGGCCCGTTCGCGCGCAGCGGCTTCCGCCTCAATTTGCCGGAGGAACGCACCGTCCGGCTGTGGAACGGGTCAACGCGGTTCGCCATCGGCGTGCGCGCCGCCGGTGGCCGCTTCCGTTTGAATGGCCTCGACACCATCGCCGAACTCGGCGCCCGGCGTGATGGCAGCGCCCTAATTCTTGATACTGGCGGCGCGCCGATCACCGGCCATGTCGTCCATGGTGACGCCGCCGTCGAAGTGCGCTTTGCTGGCCAGACCTTCCGCCTCGCCACGCGCGCGCCGCTGAAGGCGGCGCAGGCCGGCCCCAGCGATGGCCGCATCATCGCGCCGATGCCGGGCCGCGTCCTCACCGTCGATGTCACCGCCGGGCAGAGCGTTAGCGCCGGTGACCGGCTGCTCGTGCTCGAAGCCATGAAGATGGAGCACCGCATCGCCGCCCGCGCCGCCGGGGTGGTGACCGCCGTCAATGTTGCCACCGGCGATCAGGTGGCGGACGGGATGCTGCTGGTGGAGATTGGCGCGGCCTGACGATTTGAGAGCGACGCCGGCAGCCACAGGGGCATGGGGCACGCCGGCGCCGCTCTCCTCCCGGCCGGGGAACCGTCAATCCTCGATGCTGCGCTCGCGCCAGGCGGTGATGATGCCGGGAAGCGCCAGGCTGGCGATGGCAAAGGCCGACAGCAGATCGATGGCGCTGTCGCGATCCGGGAACCACCAGCCGAGCGCCTTGGCGGGGATGGTGTAGAACAGCACCACGAACATCGTGCCGACGATGCCATAATGGCTGGCGCGATAGGCGCTGTCGCGTTCGGACCGCTCGCGTTCATCGAGCATGGTGTCGGGCGCGTTGATCCGCTGGTTGCGGCTGTCGAGAAACAGGAACACCGCGGCAAACAGCCCTATCAGCCGCAGCAGCGTGAACAGCGGCCAGCCGAACACCGCCGTATCGTCCCACATCGCGCCGCCGAGATAGCCGATCGGCATCACCACCAGCACCAGCAGCGACAGCGCGCGCGCCGTCCGCAGTTTCAGCCGCAGCGGATAGTTCATCGTCATGTCCACAAATCCTCTCCTTTCAGTCGTCGTTGGAGATCGGGCGTTCGCGCCAGATCAGGATGATCGCCGGCAGGCCCATGGCGATGAACGCCAGGCCGAGCGTGATATGCAGGGCGCCGTGCACATCGGGCAGCCACCAGGCCCAGCGCAGCGCCAGCGCCACATAGGCGCACAGCGCAAAGACGGCGTAGATGATGGTCTTGTGGCTGTTGCGAAAAGCGCGGTCGCGTTCGGCGCGCTCGCGCTCGTCGAACAGCGGGTCAAAGCGTTCCGGCACATTGGTCGCCTGGGTGCGGCCATCGATGAACAGCGCCAGACAGACCAGCATGAAGAACAGGCGCAGCACATGGAAAACCAGCTGCACCTGGCCATTCGCCCCAAGAAACATCGCCCCGCCAAACATGCTGAGCGCCAGGCCGAGCGGTGCGGCGATCGATAGAAACTTGGCGGTGCGCAGCGAGAAGCGTGCCGGCACCCGGACAATCGTGACCATTATTCCTCTCCTTGCGATTGGGGCGCCAACTGGCTCGCCAACGGCGCAAACGGGGTGAGCGAAAACAGCGTCTCCACCGGCACGCCGAACACCGCCGCCAGCTTCAGCCCCAGCTCGAGGCTCGGGCCGTACTGGCCGCGCTCGAGAAAGCCGATGGTCTGCGGGTTGACCGAGACGAGTTCGGCGAGCGCGGCGCGCGACAGGCCACGCTCGGCGCGAAACACTGCGAGCCGGTTGTGCAGACTGATCGAATCATTGTTTGAACTCATGTTATGTTGTGTATACGCAACATACGGAACGGTCAAGAGTGCTGATCGCTGCTTTGCAGACCGGCGCCCGCTGCCGCTTGGGCTGTCCTACACAGGGAAATCTCGCTATGGTCTGGGTGTGTGTTTTGATGCCACCGCATCACTGCCTTTATTGAGACTTCAGCAAGGAAATCGAAAAGCCAGAAAAGACCTGCAGTCGACTGGCTTTTGTCACTTTTCACCGCAACGCCATAGCAAATGGACCAACCGCCGATGCTCTCCACCCTGCGTTTCAACCATGGCGAAACCATCGACATGCTGCGCGACAGCGTCGCCGCCTTTGCCGCTGCCGAAATCGCGCCGCGCGCCGCCGAAATCGATGCGACCAACGCCTTCCCGATGGATTTGTGGAAAAAGCTCGGCGAGCTCGGCCTGCACGGTATCACCGTGAAAGAAGAGGATGGCGGCGCCGGCCTTGGCTATCTCGCCCATGTCATCGCCATCGAGGAAATCAGCCGCGCGTCGGCCAGTGTCGGACTCTCATACGGCGCGCATTCGAACCTCTGCATCAACCAGATCGCCCGCTGGGGCACCGCCGACCAGAAGGCGCGTTACCTCCCCAAACTGATTTCGGGCGAACATGTCGGCAGCCTCGCCATGTCCGAACCCGGCAGCGGCTCCGATGTCATCTCGATGAAGCTGCGCGCCGAACGCAAGGGCAATGACGCCTATGTCCTCAACGGCAACAAGTTCTGGATCACCAACGGGCCGGACGCCAACACGCTCGTCGTCTATGGCAAGACCGACCCCGAAGCCGGGCCACGCGGCGTCACCGCCTTTCTCATCGAACGCGGCATGAAGGGGTTTTCGACGGCGCAAAAGCTCGACAAGCTCGGCATGCGCGGCTCCAACACCTGCGAACTGGTGTTCGAAGATTGCGAAGTCCCGGCCGAGAACGTCCTCGGCGGTGTCGGCATGGGCGCCAAGGTGCTGATGTCGGGCCTCGATTACGAACGCGTCGTGCTCAGCGGCGGGCCATTGGGCATCATGGCCGCCTGCATGGATGTCGTCGTGCCTTACGTCCATGATCGCAGCCAGTTCGGCCAACCCATCGGCACCTTCCAGTTGATGCAGGGCAAGCTGGCGGACATGTATGTCGCGCAATCGACGGCGCGTGCCTACACTTATGCCGTTGCCGATGCCTGCGACCGCGGCGAGACGACCCGCAAGGATTCGGCGGGCTGTATCCTCTATTCGGCCGAAAAAGCCACCTGGATGGCGCTGGAGGCGATCCAGTGCCTTGGCGGTAACGGCTATATCAATGATTACCCGACCGGGCGGCTGCTGCGCGATGCCAAACTGTATGAAATCGGCGCCGGCACCAGCGAAATCCGCCGCTATCTGATCGGCCGCGAGCTGTTCGAAGAAACGGCGTGAAGATATTGGGGGCGATCCTCGCCGGCGGGGCCTCGACGCGCTTCGGCAGCGACAAGGCACTGGCGCTGTTCGCCGGCAAGCCGCTGCTCCAGCACGCCATCGACGCGCTGGCGCCACAGGTCGATACGCTCGTCATCGTGGGTCGTGACTGGCCCGGCCAGACGCGTATCGACGATCTGCCTGCCGCCGGCATGGGCCCCATCGGCGGGCTGTGCGGTGCGCTCGCCCATGGTTTGTTGCATGAATTCGATACCGCACTGGTCGCGCCGTGTGACACGCTCGGGCTGCCGGCCGATCTCGTCGCGCGGCTCAGTCCAGGCCCCGCCGTCGCGCAGGGCCAGCGCAGCATCGGGCTGTGGCCGTCAAATCTCGCGCCGGCGCTGCTGGCGCGGCTAACGAGTGGCGACAGCCGCGCCCTGCATGTCTGGGTGGAAACGACCGAAGCCCGCGAGGTCGATTGCGGGCCGCTGCACAATATCAACCACCCCGATGATCTCGGCTGACCCTTCGCCAAACCAACGCCCATTGGAGACACGATGATCCGCGCCGCATTCCTCACCGCCACATTGCTCGCCGCTCCGGCTCTCGCCGCCCCCAACAAGGCGTTGCTTGCCGCCGTCGGCGCCGATGGGCAATTACCTCGAAGGCCGCTTCAAGGCGCTGGGCGCCACGGTCGCGCGCATCAAGCCACAGGGCAATGCCAAGGGTGACATCATCGTCGCCACGCTGAAAGGCACCGGCACATCGAACCTGCTGCTCATCGGCCATATGGACACCGTCTATCTGCACGGCGCGCTGGCCAAGGCGCCCTTCCGCGTCGAGGATGGCAAGGCCTTTGGCCCTGGCATTGCCGATGACAAGGGCGGGCTTGCCGTCATCCTTCACGCCCTGCCGCTGCTGAAGCCTTCGGATTTCGGCACCATCACGATTGCCATCAACACCGATGAGGAAGTCGGCTCCTTGGGCTCGGGCGCTGCCATCACCGAACTGGCGCGCGGCAAACAGGCCGTATTGTCGTTCGAACCAACCTATATCCCCGAAGCCACCGTCACCGGCACGTCGGGCACAGCCTTCGTCGTCGCCACCATCACCGGCAAGGCAGCCCACGCCGGCAATGCCCCGGAGCAGGGCATCAACGCGCTGGTCGAAGCCGCTGCCGTCATCGATAAAACGAAAGACCTTGATCAGGGCAAGGGCAAGCTGCGCTTCAACTGGACGGTGATCAACCAGGACCCGGCCGGCGTCCGCAACATCATCCCCGATTCGATCATGATGGTCGGTGACCTTCGCATCCCCGACGATGCCGAGCGCGAGGCCTTTGCCGCCGAAATCGCCCGCCGCGTTGCGACGCCGACCGTGCCCGGCGCCAAGGTCGAGGTGAAGGTCATCCCCGGTCGGCCGCCCTATACCGCGGATGCCGCCAGCATGGCGCTGATCAAGCGCGCCGCCGCCATCTATGCCGACATCGGCCAGACGCTGACCATCGTCCCCGGCCGCATGGGTGGCGGCACCGATGCCGGCTATGCCGCCCGCGCCGGCGTGCCGGTCATCGAAGCGCTCGGCCTGCCCGGCTTTGGCTATCACAGCAAGGCGGCCGAATATGTCTATCTCGATGCCGTGCCGCGCCGGCTGTATCTCGCCGCCGAACTCATCCGGCAACTGGGTCGATAGGCGGCCGATTTCGAAAATGTCGCGCCCGACCGCCTTGTTGCAATGTGCCGCCGGCATCGGCGCGCTGTGCCTGATGGATGCGATCGTCAAGCATCTTGCGGCCAGCACGCCGATTCCGGTGATCACGCTGGGGCGTTACACCACCGGCACGTTGCTGGCGCTGCTGGTGTGGCAGTGGCAGGGCCGCCCGGCGCTGACTCGGGCGATGCTGCCGCTGCATCTGGCACGCGGCGTGCTGATCGCGGCAATGGCCTTTGCCTTTTACTGGTCGCTGCAGACGCTGACGCTCGCCGAAGCCATCACCCTGTCGTTCATAGGGCCGCTGCTGATGCCCCCGATGGCGGCGCTGATGCTCGGCGAACGCATGCAGCCG
>JAAFIT010000133.1 GCA_013298745.1 Sphingomonadales bacterium | reverse complement strand
CAGCGGCCGATCCCGCAGGCTTTCGGGGAACTGAAATGCGCCGCGTGCCTCGCTCGGCGGACCGACAAGGCTGACGGCCTGTGCGGCGATGTGGTGGCTGATCAGCGCATTGCGCGCCTCGCTGCGCGCCGGCGCTCCCGCCAGCACGACATCGACCTCATGCGCTTCGAGAAGCGCCAGCAATTCGCGCATGGTGCCGGAGCGCAGCACCAGTTCGACATCGGCGCGGCCGACCAGTGGTCGCACAAAGGCGAGCTGAAAGTTGCGCGACAATGTTGGCAATGCGCCGACCCGCAGCACCTGCTGATCGAGCACCGGGCGGCCCGCCAGCGTCGCCAGCAATGCGTGCCCGGCGGCGAACACCGTATCGGCATAATCCAGCGCAATGCGCCCGGCCTCGTTGAGCACCAGCCGTTTGCCGATGCGATCGAACAACGGATGGCCGAGCTGTTCCTCTAACCGCTGCACCTGCACCGAAAGCGCCGATTGCGACAGGTTCAGGCTTTCGGCGGCGCGCGTCAGGCTGCCTTCATGCGCGACGGCGCGGAAATAACGAAGGTGGTTGTAATTCAGATTGGGCATGGCAATCATTCTATTAAAGCGAATGATATGATGCAATCTTTGTATTTTTATTGATGTCCACGTCGCGTTAGGGACGAAGCATTCCCGGCCCAACGCGGAGACGAGAGATGACAACCCAAGCGCTTTGGTTGCTGCTGGCAGCGCCGCTCGGCCTTGCCCTGTTGGGGCTGGTGCCGGCGGCCGTCGCCAACGCCAATCCCGTCGGCATGGCGCGTTGGGCGCGGTTGGCGGCCTTCGCCAATGTCGGTGCTGCCGTCGTCATGGCCGGCTTGCTCGCCACAAATGGCCCGATGCACACGCCGGCGACACCCGCTTTCGGCCTGTGGTTCGATGTGTTGACGGCGGTGATGTTCCTCCTCGTCTCCTTCGTTGGCGCCGTCGTCGTCCACTACAGCCGCAACTATCTGGCCGGGGACCCGGACCATGGCCGCTTCACCAAATGGCTGTGCTTCACCCTCGCGTCGGTGCTCGTGATCATCATTTCGGGCAATCTCGTGCAGTTCGCTCTGGCTTGGGTGGCAACCTCGCTGGGCCTTGGCCGCCTGCTGATTTTCTATCGCAATCGCCCGGCCGCCATCCTGGCCGAGCGCAAGAAATTCATCGCCAGCCGCATCGGCGATCTGTGCATCGCGGGCGCCATGCTCATGCTTTATCAGACCTTCGGCGGGCTCGATTATGCGACGCTGTTCAGTGGCGCCAAGGCGCTCACCACAACGTCGGGGGCTGTTCATGCCGCGGCCGGACTGTTCGTTGCCGCCGCGCTGCTCAAATCGGCACAGTTCCCGCTGCACGGCTGGCTGATCGAGGTGATGGAAACGCCCACACCGGTTTCGGCGCTGCTGCATGCCGGGATCATCAATGCCGGTGGCTTCTTGCTGTTGCGCTTCTCCGGCATTGTCGGACTGTCGACGCCGGCACTCGATGTGCTGGTGCTGGTCGGCGGCTTCACCGCGCTGTTCGGCTCGGTGGTGATGCTCACCCAAAGCTCGGTCAAGGTATCGCTGGCGTGGTCGACCATCGCCCAGATGGGCTTCATGATGCTGCAATGCGGTCTCGGCGCGTGGAGCGCGGCGTTGCTGCACATCGTGGCGCATTCGCTCTACAAGGCGCACGCCTTTCTCTCGTCTGGCAGCGTCATCGATCTGGCGCGCGCGTCCTGGTCACCCAGCCCCGGTGGTCAACCACATCCGGCGCGCATCGGCATCGCCGTCGGGCTGGTGCTCGCCGTCACCCTGCTGGTCGCCACGGTGTTCGGCGCGACGATCAATGAACAACCCGGCGTCTTCGCGCTGGGAGCGATCATGCTGCTTGGCCTCACCCTTCTCATCGCCCAGTCGATCGATGAGCGTCCCAACAACTTCGTCGTTATCCGCACGCTCGGGCTGACGCTGCTGGTCGCGACCGCCTATTTCGGCCTGCAATGGGGCGCCGCGCAGCTGCTGGCCGGTACGGTTCCGGCCAATGCCCCGGCGCGCGGGCTCGCCACGCTGGTCGCCGTGCTGGTAGTGGTCGCGGCCTTTGCGGCGGTCACCGTGCTGCAGAGCACGCTGGCGCGATCAAGCGGCACGCCGCGCTGGCAGGCGCTCCACGTCCATGTCGCCAACGGCTTTTACGTCAATACCATCGCCAATCGCCTGGTGCTGCGGCTCTGGCCGACCGGCCGCTGATCCATCTCTCATTTCGGAGTTCGCTTTATGAACACCATGCTGATGCCGGCGGACATCGCTGCCGCCAATCCCCTCGATGCTCCGGCGCTTGATGCCGCCATCGCTGCTGCCTGCAACCGCATCGCGCCGCTGTGGCCCTTGAAGCACTTTGTCGCGGTCAATCCGTTCCTCGGCTTTTCGGGTCAGGCTTTCGCCACCACCTGCGCCACCATGCGCCGCGTCGCCCGCACGGACATGCTGATGCCACGCGCCTTTTATCGCGAGGCGCTGGCCAATGGGGTGATCGATGATGCCGCCATTGCCAAAGGGCTGGCCGCCGTGCCGCAGGCAGAGTTCGCCGATGGTGTGGCCGGCGTGAAGGCAGCGCTGGCGCGCGATCCGGCACCGCTAGGGCCGACCGCGGTTGTCGCGACCGTGGCCGAAGTGCTCGACATGCTTGCGGCCGGCGATCGGCTGGCCTCGCGCACCGCCTTCATGATCGATGAAGTGTCGAAATTCTGCGCCGGCTATTTCGATGAAGGCCAATCGAGTTGGAAGCAGCCGGGGCGCGGGCAGCCGCTCTATGCCGCCTGGCGCGCGGCGATGGTGCATGATCGCAACCCGGAAACCATGGGAATCTCCGGTTTTCGCGCTGCCGTTGGCGCCTTGCCGGCAGGGCCGGTCGAAACCATCGCCGTTGTCATCGCCCGGCTCGGCATTCCACCGCGCGCGATCGTCGATTATCTGCATCGCGCGCTGTTCGATATCGGCGGCTGGGCCGCCTATGTCCGCTATCTGGTCTGGGACAATGGCCTTTATGGCCGCCCCGATGATCGGCTGGTGCAGTTGCTCGCGATCCGCATGGCCTGGGGTTATGCGCTATGGACCGAACGCAACGACGCGGCCTTTCGTGCCGCCTGGAACGCGGCGATGGCGGCAGCGGCGGCGCTACCCGAGGCGCATGACGAGGCGCTGGACCCGGACCTGATCGTCGATCTGGTCATGCAGGAAGCCTATGAAGCCGCCTTTCAGCGGCGCTTGCTCGCGCGGCTGGCCGGCAAGGATGCCGCCAGCGCCCCCTATCTCTGGCCGCGGCGCAGCGAGGTGCGCAAGCCGGTGCAGGCTGCGTTCTGCATCGATGTGCGCTCCGAAGTCTATCGCCGCGCCTTTGAAACCGTATGCCCCGCCGCCGAAACCATCGGCTTCGCCGGCTTTTTCGGCTATCCGATCGAATATGTGCCGATCGGCCGCGACACCGGCGGTGCGCAATGCCCGGTGCTGCTCACACCGGCGTTTACCGTCTGCGAGGCGGTGACCGGCGCCAGCGATGACGAGGAAACCGAAATCCTCGGGCTGCGGCTGCTGCGCCGCCGCGCCGCCAAGGCGTGGAAATCCTTCAAGCTCGCCGCCGTTTCCTCCTTCACCTATGTCGAAACCACCGGGCTTCTGTTCGCGCCAAAGCTGGTCGGCGATAGCGCCGGCCTGACGCGACCGGTCAGTGATCCCAACACCGACGGCATCGATCCGGCGTTGATCCCGCGTGTCGGCCCGCGGCTGGCGGCGCGCACGGTCGGCGGGCGGCCGACGGGCTTCACGCCCGAACAGGCGCTCACCCAGGCCGAAGCGGTGCTGCGCGGCATGTCGCTCACCAGCGATTTCGCCCGGCTGGTGCTGCTCGTCGGCCATGGCAGCACCACGGCCAACAATCCGCACGCTTCCGGCCTCGATTGCGGCGCCTGCGGCGGGCACACCGGTGAAGCCAATGCCCGTGTCGCTGCCGGTATTCTCAACGATCCTGACGTGCGGAACGGTCTGCGCGCCAAAGGCATCAGTATCCCGCCCGACACATGGTTCCTCGGCTGCCTGCACGATACCACCACCGATGCGGTGACGATCTTCGACACGGCCGAAATCCCGGTGGAGTTCATGCCGGCGGTGCGCGAACTGCAGGGCTGGCTCGACAAGGCGTCGCAACTGGCCCGCGCCGAACGGGCGCCGTTGCTCGGCCTTGCCGATGCCCGCAACATCGATGCCGCCGTCATCGCGCGCAGCCGTGATTGGGCACAGGTGCGTCCCGAATGGGGCCTTGCCGGCAATGCCGCTTTCATCGCGGCGCCGCGCCATGTCACGCGCGGCGTCGATCTGGGGGGGCGCGCCTTCCTCCACAATTACGATTGGCAGGCGGATAGCGGTTTTGGCGTGCTGACACTGATCATGACCGCGCCGCTCGTCGTCGCCAGCTGGATCAACCTGCAATATTACGGCTCGACGGTGAACAACCGCGCCTTTGGCAGCGGCAACAAGGTGCTTCACAATGTTGTCGGCACCTTGGGGGTGCTCGAAGGCAATGCCGGGGATCTGAAGGTCGGGTTGCCGTGGCAATCGGTGCATGATGGCACCCGCTTCATCCACGAACCACTGCGGCTGAACGCCTTCATCGCAGCGCCCCGTGACGCGATGAACGCGGTCATCGCCGGGCACCAGGGCATCCGCGAGCTGATCGAGAATCGCTGGCTCAACCTGTTCGCCATCGATGATGCGGGCAAGGTGACCCATCGTTATGATCGCGCCGGCGAATGGCAAGGACTCTAGCCCAATGGGTCGGGTCCGGTATGTCGGCCTCGTGCTGCTGGCGGCGGCGCTTGCCGGCTTTGCCAGCGCGCCGGAACCGAACAGGCCGGTGATGGCCAATCCTGTCGTGCATTTCGAAATTCCGGTGATGGATATGGACCGCGCGGTGCGATTTTATCGCGCGGTGCTGGGCCATGATTTGAGGCGCCAGCGCGTCGATGGTTATGACATGGCGTTCTTCCCGCGCGCCGATGGCAAGCCGGGGGCGAGTGGGGCGCTGGCCAAGGGCGATGTCTATGTCCCGACGAAAACCGGGGTGATCATCTATTTCGATGTGCCGGATATCGATGCCGCGCTGGCCCGCGCGACACGCAATGGCGGCACCGTGCTTTATCCAAAGACGTCTGTCGGGGACGCCGGCCATGTCGCCGAAATTGGTGACAGCGAGGGCAACCGCATCGGATTAAGCGCCGTCGATTGATCGGTGCCGTGTGGCGCTTTACCGCTCGCGCCCCGGTGGTGCCGGCAGGCCACGTTCCGCCACATCGGCAGCCGAGATCTTGTCCTTGTAGCGATTGCCGTAATGGCTGCGCACATGGTTGATCACATCGGCGATCTGCTGATCGGTCAACTGTCCGCGAAACCATGGCATCGCGCCCTTGCCGCCGGTGACGACGGTGATCGGATAGTCGGCGGATTCGAGATTGGGGTTCTTCGCCAGCGCGGTGACCTTGCCGGCGCCAACGGCGCCCATGGCGTTCGCCATATGGCACGCCTGGCACAGTTCCTCATACACCTTGGCGCCCGGATCCGGCGCCGCTGGCTTGGCAATCACCGGCACAGCAAGCACAAGACCAACGAAAAAAAGCGAAGCTTTCATGTCAGGCCTCCAGGGCGCGTTTGTGCAGGCGGGTGATGGCGTCGAGCGACGATAGCAGCGCGCCTTCCATCCAGCAGCCGATATAGGAGGCGTGTTCGCCGGCCAGCACGATGCGATCATCGACAGCGACGAGCGTTTGGTAATGTTCCTTGCGGGTGGCCTCGTTCCATTGCGCGCAGCAGCCAAGGGTGAAGGGCACCCGGCTCCAGGCGACGGCCGCGCCGGTGGTGAACTGTTCCTTGTAGCGGCCGGGGTGGAACACGGCCCCCTGTTCGAGCGCGCCCGCAATCCGCTGTTCGGGCGTCATCCCGGCAAAGCGATAGGATGACGGGCCATACATATAGGCACCGAGGATCACGCCCGGCCCATCGCTGTGCAGGCCACCGCTGGGATAGGAAATCATGCTGATCGGCTGGTCGGTAAAGCTGATGCCGCCATAGATGGCATTTTCTTCCTCCCAGAAGCGCGTCTTCATCTCCAGCCCGACCTTGACCGAGTTGGAATAGGGCACTGCGGCGATCGCGGCGCGCAAGCCGGCTGAGGCATCGAGATCGATCTGGCTGAGGATGCCCAGCGGGATGGTGCAGACACAGTAATCGGCCTTGGTGGTCCGCTCGCTGCCGCTGGCGATGTCGGTATAGGTCACCGTCACGGCGCCGCCCGACTGATCGATCTTGGTCACCTTCGCGCCATAGCGGACAAGGCCCTCGACCTGCTTGCCGAACGCCTTGCCGATCATCCCCATGCCGCCAACGGGCTGGAACATTGTCGTCTGGTGCTGGTTTTCCATGTGCATGGCGATGACGCGCGCCACACCTGAATCGAGTACATCGGAAAAGGCAAGGGTGTCGAAGCGATCGGCGCGCCATCGACACCGCCGCCCATCGGACGATCATAGCCGCGCCGCCGCGAGGTCTGCAGGCTTTTGACGTAGCGCATGTCCTTGTCGAGGATGCCCCATTCGCGCAGCGCTTCCTTCAACCGGTCGCGATCGGCGGCACCCATCACCGAATCAAGGCCCTTGTTGTCGATCGCCTTGCCGAGCAGTTCGGCGACATTGCCATCCCAATCGGCGGCAAGCTCGCGATAGGGCTGTGGCTTGCCGCCAAACGCCTTGCTGTTGTGGACATAGGCGGCGTGGTTCAATTGAATGAAGGGTTCCAGCGCGACGCCGAACGCCTTGCAATAATGCAGCAGGGTGCGGTGGTGATAGGGAA
>JAAFIT010000132.1 GCA_013298745.1 Sphingomonadales bacterium | reverse complement strand
CAGCATCGAAGCGCTGTTCGATCCGGCACTGCTTGTCGAAGGCAATAATGCAATCGCTGCCAATCAGGGTGCCCGCGCGTTGTTCGGGGAGCGTATTGTCGACAGCGATCTGCGCCTGACCCTGCGCCATCCGCTGATTCTCGATGCCATTGCCGAAGCCCAGACACAGGCTGGACAGGCGCAGCGCGAAGTCATGGGCCTTGCCAATGGCGCGGGGTTCTGGATGGTCTATGCCGTCGATGCTGGTGGTCTGGTGCTGGTTGTTTTCGACAATATCACCCACGCCCGTATGACCGAGCGGATGCGGGTCGATTTTGTCGCCAATGCCAGCCATGAACTGCGCACGCCCTTGGCAACGCTGTCCGGTTTCATCGAGACGCTGCAAGGTCCGGCCGCCGACGATGAGCCGGCGCGTCGCCGCTTTCTCGGCATCATGCGGCAGGAAGCCGAGCGGATGTCGCGCTTGATCGACGACCTTCTGTCGCTGTCGCGGATCGAGATCGACAAGCACATCCGTCCGGACGGGCTGGTGCAGGCGTCGGGCATCGTGACCGAAGTTGGCAAAACGCTGGCGATGCGCCTCGAGGCTGACCAACGCCATCTGGTTATCGATGAAGCCCATGACTTGCCGATGGTCGTCGCGGATCGCGATCAGCTGCTGCAGGTACTCCATAATCTGGTTTCGAATGCGCTCAAATATGGCCGCAGCGGCACGCCGATTACAGTGCAATTGGCGCCGGAGCCGGCGGCGGCCAATCAGCCGGCCACGGTTCGGATTACCGTCAGTGACCAGGGTGATGGCATCGCGGCCGAGCATTTGCCGCGGTTGACCGAACGTTTCTATCGGGTCGATTCGCAGCGCTCGCGCACTATGGGCGGGACGGGCCTTGGCCTTGCCATCGTCAAGCATATCGTCGAACGGCATCGTGGCCGGCTCGAGATCGAAAGCCGGCCGGGGGAGGGCACACGCGTTTCGGTGCTGCTGCCACAAGCGCCTGTCCAGACACCGCAAGATCCGGCCGGGACCGTCACGGAACTGCAATAATAACGTCATATTAGCAACATCCGGCGTCGCTATCGCGAGCGCAGACGACTTGGCCACAGGCAAGGTCGCGGCAGGTTTTGAGGAGACAGGGTGAAACGCATAGCGACCAGCCGGAGGATGATGCTGGCCGCTGTTTCGGTCTGCGTCCTGCTTGTCGGCTGTTCGGGCAGCACGCGCACCCAGATCAGGATTGTCGGATCTTCGACGGTCTATCCGTTCACCACCGCCGTGGCGGAGCAATTCAAGCGCGCCTGGCCGCAATATGCTGCACCGATCGTCGAATCGACCGGCACGGGTGGTGGCATCAAATTGCTGTGTGCCGGCGTTGGCCAGCAGTTTCCCGATATCGCCAACGCCTCGCGCCGGATCAAGAAGAGCGAAGTTGAGGATTGCATCAAGCACGGGGTCAACGGCTTGATCGAAGTGCAGATCGGCCTCGATGGACTGGTGATTGCGCAAGCGCGCCGCGCCAATTTCCCCAGCATGTCCGAACGCGACGTCTATCGCGCGCTGGCGGCTGACCCCTTTGGCCGCGGCAAGAACACCGCGCGCACCTGGGCCGACGTCAATCCGGCGCTGCCTGCGATCCGCATCGAAGTCATCGGTCCGCCGCCGACATCGGGAACGCGCGACAGCTTCAACGAGTTGTTCATGATCAAGGGTTGCGAGACCGAGCCTGAGATGCTGGCCTTGAAGAAAAGCGACGAGACAAAATTCAAGACAATCTGCAGCCGCGTCCGCGAGGACGGCCCTTATGTCGAAGGCGGCGAAAACGACAATCTGATCGTCCAGAAACTCAACGCCAATCCCAATTCGCTGGGCGTGTTCGGTTTCTCGTTCCTGGAAGAAAATTCCGATAAGGTGAAGGATGTGCCGTTGAACGGCGTGCCGGCAACCTATGACAATATTTCGAGCTTCAAATATCCAGCGTCACGGGCGCTGTTTTTTTACGTCAAGGCCCAACATGTCCGTGCCGTGCGCGGCATGGCGGAGTTTCTTGCCGAGTTCACCAAGGAAGCGACCTGGGGACCGGGCGGCTATTTGTCCCGCCGCGGCCTTGTCGCCTCGCCGCCCGAGGTGCGGGCCAAGAACGCCGCTGCCGCGCGTGATCTGACCCTGCTCGATCCGGCAGTGCTGTAAATGTCGCTGTCCATCATCTTGCTCTTGCTGTTGCTGCTAGGCGGGATTGCCTATTTTGCCGGCCGCGCACGCGCCGCCGGTTTCGTCCAGAAGGGTGGTCGCATCGGTGCGGTGCATTCGCTGCCGGGCTATCACGGCAGTTATGTTGCGGTACTTGCGTTGGCGCCGGCGCTGGTGCTGCTGGCGGCGTGGGCCATCACGGGCGAAGCGATTGTCGAACGGACGGTGCTGGCATCCGTCCCCGCGGCAGCGCGGCCCTCGACGCCGCTCGATACCGCCGCCTTCATGAATGAAGTGCGTGGTCTGGCGTCAGGCGATGTTGAAGCCGCGTTCAACCCCGCAACTGCTGTTGTGGTGCCGCACTATGTGGCGACGCGCAACACGTTTAACGCGATTGCCGGCGGCCTGGCGGTCACGCTGTTTTGTGTGGGGGCGCTGTGGGGCTTTTCGCGGCTGCGGCCTGATTTTCGCGCCCGCAATCGCGTCGAACGGCTGGTGACCTGGACGCTGATTCTGGCATCGCTGGTCGCCATTCTGACAACGCTCGGGATTGTGCTGTCGCTGGTGTTCGAATCCCTGCGGTTTTTTGAAAAGGTTTCGCCGGTCGAATTTCTGTTCGGCACGCAATGGTCACCGCAGACGGCGATCCGCGCCGATCAGGTCGGCTCGAGCGGCGCCTTTGGCGCGGTGCCATTGTTCTGGGGGACGATTTTCATCGGCGCGATCATCGCCATGCTGGTCGCCATTCCGCTGGGTCTGATGGCGGCCATCTACCTGACCCAATATGCCGATCCGGCCGTAAGGCGCTATCTGAAGCCGATGCTCGAACTGCTCGCCGGCGTGCCGACGGTGGTCTATGGCTTTTTTGCTGCGCTCACGGTTGCGCCGGCCGTGCGCAATTTTGCGGTGTCGATGGGCTATGCCGATGCCTCGGCCGAAAGCGCGCTCGCGGCAGGGCTTGTGATGGGCATCATGATCATCCCCTTTGTCTCGTCGATGGCCGACGATGCCTTGATGGCGGTACCGCAATCGATGCGCGACGGCAGTCTGGCGATGGGGGCAACCAAGTCGGAAACCGTCAAGCGCGTGCTGGTGCCGGCGGCACTGCCGGGTATAGTCGGGGGCGTGCTGCTCGCCGTGAGCCGTGCCATTGGCGAAACCATGATCGTCGTGATGGCAGCCGGGCTGGCGGCCAATCTGACGCTCAATCCGTTTTCGAGCGTGACGACCGTCACCGCCCAGATTGTTGCCTTGTTGACCGGCGACCAGGAGTTCGACAGTCCCAAGACCCTGTCCGCCTTTGCGCTGGGTCTTGCGCTGTTCGTCATCACGCTTGTTCTCAACATCTACGCGCTGGCTGTCGTGAAGAAGTATCGCGAGGCGTATGACTGATGGCGTCTGACCAGCCTGGAAAGCCTGTCATCGGGACCAAGCCGCCCACCGATTGGGGGACGGCCGAAATGCGCGGTCGCATCGCGGCGCGCTACCGATCCGAGCGAATATTTAAGGCGCTGGGGCTGGGGGCGCTGAGCCTTGCCGCGTTTTTTCTCGCGTTTTTGCTTTACACGATCATCCGCGATGGTGCGTCGGGCTTTCGCCACAGTGAAGTGCGGCTGGAGGTAAGTTTCGATCCTGCGGCACTGGGGATCGACCCTGCGGCAGCGCGCGGCCCCGATGGGCTGACCGCCATTCGCAAGGGCAGCTTTTCCGATCTCATGGTGACATCAGCCAAGCAGCTTGGACCTGCCGCCAATGTGATCAGCGAAGGCGCCTGGCTTGATCTGCGCACCGCCGTCGAGGCCGATCCGGCGATCCTGGGCACGACGCGGACCGTGTGGGTGCCGGTAAAGAGCAGCATCGATCTGCTGTCCAAGGGCAAGTTCGATCTTGATGAGCCGGAAATTTCGCGCGGCGTCAGCGACAAGGATATTGCGGCCTGGCGTGCGCTGGAGGCTGATGGTCGCTTGCGGACCAGCTTCAACAGCATCTTCACCAGCACTGCCGATTCCACCAATCCCGAGCTTGCAGGTATCTGGGGGGCAGCACTTGGTTCGTTGCTGACGCTGCTCGTCACCATCGGTCTGGCGTTTCCGATCGGCGTGCTGGCGGCGATCTATCTAGAGGAATTCGCCCCCAAGAACCGCTGGACCGATCTGATCGAAGTTTCGATCAACAATCTCGCTGCGGTCCCCTCGATTATTTTCGGCCTGCTCGGGCTGGCGGTGTTTCTCAATGTCTTCAACATGCCGCGGTCGTCACCGCTGGTCGGTGGTTTGACATTGGCGCTGATGACCTTGCCCGTCATCGTCATCGCGGCGCGGGTAGCGATCAAGGCGGTACCGCCTTCGATCCGCGATGCTGCCTTGGGCGTTGGCGCATCGCCGGTGCAGGTGGTGTTCCAGCATGTCTTGCCGCTGGCGCTACCGGGCATCATGACCGGCACCATCATCGGCATGGCACGCGCGCTCGGCGAAACCGCGCCGCTCCTGCTCATCGGCATGCGCGCCTTCGTCACCGATACACCGACGGGGCTCACCTCGCCGGCAACAGTGCTGCCGGTGCAGATTTTCCTGTGGTCGGATGATGTTCAACGCGGCTTTGTTGAAAAGACCTCGGCCGCGATCATCGTGCTGCTGATCATTTTGGCGCTGCTGAACAGCGTCGCCATCTATCTTCGTAACCGTTTCGAGAGGCGCTGGTGAACCAGGTTTCGCTGCCCATGGGGCATAACGCCGAAGTCGCGCCCAAGGTGACGACAAAGATGACGGCGCGTGACGTCAGCGTCTTTTATGGCGCCAAGCAGGCGCTGAAAAACGTCTCGATCGATGTCAGTCGTGAGAATGTCACGGCGTTCATCGGGCCTTCGGGTTGTGGCAAGTCCACCTTCCTGCGCTGCTTCAACCGGATGAACGATACGGTGGACAGTGCCCGTGTCGAAGGCCGGATCGAGCTTGATGGCCGTGATATCTATGCCTCTGACATGGATGTGGTGCAGTTGCGCGCCCGTGTCGGCATGGTGTTTCAGAAGCCCAATCCGTTCCCGAAATCGATTTATGAAAACATCGCCTATGGCCCCCGCATCCATGGGCTGGCGCGCAGCAAGGCCGAGTTCGATGTCATCGTCGAAAGCGCGCTGAAGCGGGCCGGGCTATGGGACGAGGTCAAGGACCGCTTAAACGAAAGCGGCACCGCCATGTCGGGCGGGCAACAGCAGCGCCTGTGCATCGCGCGCGCCATCGCCGTTGATCCTGAAGTCATTCTGATGGACGAACCCTGCTCGGCGCTCGATCCGATCGCGACAGCAAAGATCGAGGAACTGATCGATGATCTGCGCGGTCGCTATGCCATCGTCATCGTGACACACAATATGCAGCAGGCGGCACGCGTTTCGCAGAAAACCGCGTTTTTCCACCTCGGCACCATGGTCGAATATGGCGATACGTCGACCATCTTCACCAATCCCGTCGAGACCCGCACCAAAGACTACATCACCGGCCGGTACGGCTGAGAGGCAGATCATGGCAGACAACAACGCCCACACGGTCAAATCATTCGACGAGGATATCGCCCAGTTGCGGGCGATCATCACGCGGATGGGCGGCTTGTGCGAACTGCAGATCAGCGCGGCGGTCGAGGCGCTGGTGACGCGCAATATCGAGGCGGCGCGCCAGGTGGTGGCGGATGACAAGCGCATTGATGCGCTGGAAGCCGAAGCCGAGGCGCTGGCTGTGCGCATCATTGCCCTGCGCGCGCCGCTGGCGGGTGATCTGCGCGAGATCGTTGCTGCCATGAAGATTGCCGGCGTTCTCGAACGCATCGGTGATTATGCCAAGAATATCGCCAAGCGGGCATCGGCCCTGGCGCAGGCGCCGCCGATCGAGCCGGTGGTCATTGTGCCGGAAATGGCGCGCGCGGCAATAGCGATGATCCGCGATGTTCTGGATGCCTTTGTCGATCGCGATATTGCGCTGGCGCGGGCCGTCTATGAACGCGACCAGCAGGTTGATGATTTCTACAACAGCCTGTTCCGCTCGTTGCTGACGTTCATGATGGAAAATCCGCATTACATCACGCCGTCGACGCATCTGCTGTTCGTCGCCAAGAATCTCGAACGGATCGGTGACCATGCCACGTCGATCGGCGAAATGGTCTATTTTGCCGTGACCGGCGAACATCTTATCGATCGGCCCAAATCCGACGACACGTCAACCTTTACCCGACCCGACTGATCCCACCCGCCGGAGACCCGCCGATGCGCCCGAAAATCTTGCTCGTCGAAGACGATGCCAGTCTTGTCGAACTGGTCAGCTACAATCTCGAACGCGAAGGCTTTGATGTCATCCGCACCGGTGACGGCGAGGAGGCCCTGGTGCTGGCGCAAGAGGAAAAGCCCGATCTCGTTATCCTTGACTGGATGATCGCCAATCTGTCGGGCATCGAAGTCTGCCGCCGTCTTCGCCGTGCCCCGGCAACCGCCAATCTGCCGATTGTCATGCTGACGGCGCGCGCCGAGGAGGCCGATCGTATTCGTGGGCTGGAAACCGGTGCCGATGATTATGTGACGAAGCCGTTTTCACCGCGCGAACTGGTGGCGCGGCTGCGCGCCTTGCTGCGTCGCCTGCGTCCGGCGCTGTCGGGCGGCAACCTCGAACATGCCGGGATTGTCATGGACACATCGGCACATCGTGTCGTCCGCGATGGCCGCACCATCCAGTTGGGGCCGA
>JAAFIT010000131.1 GCA_013298745.1 Sphingomonadales bacterium | reverse complement strand
ACCCGACATTCTGTTCGGCCCGGCATGGACGCTGATTTTCGGGCTGTGCGCGATCGCCGCATCAACGGCATGGATGGCGGCGCCCACCAAGGCGCTGCGCGACGTTGTGGTCGGGCTGTTCGCCATCAACGGGTTCCTGAACCTGTTGTGGAGCTTTCTGTTCTTCCGGCTGCAGCGCCCCGATCTTGCTGCCACCGAGGTCTGGTTCCTCTGGGCGTCGATCGCGCTGCTGATCATCATCTGCTGGCGGTTTTCCAAGCCAGCGGCGCTGCTGCTGCTGCCCTATCTGGCCTGGGTGACGTTCGCTGGGGCGCTGAATATTGCGATCGTGCAGTTGAACGGGCCGTTTTAGGCAGATTTAGCTGGAAGGCATGGGCAAAGCCCACGCAGCCTGCCCCGGACTTGATCCGGGGTCAGACGCGTTCGGCGGGCAACGGCCCCGCCGCCGCGCTGGCCGACCTTGCGCGAGTCCGCGCCGAAGCAAGCTTCAGCGCGGCCGCGCTGCGGTTCAAGCCTTCGTCTTCAGATACGCGATGACGTCAGCGCGATCCTGCGGATTCTTCAGGCCGGCGAACGCCATATAGGTGCCCTTGATCACCTTCTGCGGCGATTCAAGATATTCGAACAGCTTTTCTTCCGTCCAGACGATGCCGGAATTCTTGTTGGCCGGCGAATATTTGAAGCCTTCGATGCTGCCGGCGGTGCGACCGATGAGGCCGGCCAGCGACGGGCCGACGCGGTTGACGCCCTTTTCCGCGACATGGCAGGTCTTGCACTGGCCAAAGACCTTTTCACCCTTGGCCGCATCGCCAGTCAGGCTGGCGAAGGTGACGGCGGCGGGAGCGGCCGGGGCGGCGAGTTCGGCGGCGGTCGGCTCGGCAGGCGCCGTGGCTTCCGGAACAGCGGCGGGCGCCGTTGCTTCGGCCGTCGTCGTCGCCGTTTCCGTCTTCGCCGGCTTGTCGCCACCGCAGGCTGCGAGCAGCGACAGCAGGGCAGTGCCTGCGGAAAGACGAAGGGCAGTGCGCATCGTGATCATCAATCAGTCCCCGGTTAGGAAAGGAATTCCACGTTTTTCGTAACCGGTTTTGGCGCCATGTGCCAGAGCATCGGCTGAAGGAAATGTCGCAGCGCAAAGCGCCTGCCGAAAATGGAGCGGGTAGCGGGGATCGAACCCGCATCACAAGCTTGGAAGGCTAGTGCTCTACCATTGAGCTATACCCGCAGCAGAGCGGCACTTGCCACAAGCGCCGCCGGCTGGTCAACGCGCTACCGCGACGGACACCGCACGTGCCCATTGTGCAGAGAACACCAAGGCCCTGTGTTACGCTGCATAAGATCGGCCAAAACGAATATGCCGGCGAACAAGCCGATCATCAGCGCCAGAAAACCCAGGTGGCTCATACGCGTCATTATCACAAGCTCACGCCAGACAGACAAGCGCCTGATGGCCAGCACGACCGAACCCTGCTAATCCAACGCGATGCGGATGCGCGAACTTGAACAGGCCAGTGGTGTCGGGCGCGAGACCATACGCTACTATATCCGCGAAGGCCTGTTGCCCGAGCCGAAGCGCACCAGCCGCAACTCCGCCGCCTATAATGCCGAACATGTCACCCGGTTGCGCGCCATCAAGCGCCTGCAGGAGGAGCGTTTCCTGCCGCTCGCCGTCATCCGCACGCTGCTCGATTCCGCCGATGGTGACCGCTGGCTGGCGCCCGACGCCTTTCCGATGCTCGATGCCTTGCTCGCGGCACGCCTCGAAGCCGGTGGTCTGGCACGGCTTCCGGCCAGCGAGGTTGCCGAACAATTGGGCATCGAACGCCGCATCCTCGATGAACATGTCGCGATGGGGATGGTCAGCATCGATGCCGATGGCATGCTGACATCGCGCGACGCAGCGATCCTGGGCGCGTTCAAGGAACTCAACGACATCGGCTTCACCGAGGAACTGGGCTTCAGCAACGTCCAGATGGGCTTTTACCTCGAATTCATCGAATGGGTGACCAACCAGGAAATGCGATTGTTCCTGCAGGGCACCGCCGGCCATGTCAGCGAAGCGCAAGCGCTCGACATGGCAGAGCGCGGCGTGTCGGTGATCAACGAGCTACTTTCGCAACTCCGCACCCGCGCGCTGCTGAAGAAGCTCGGCGAACGGCGCCGCGTCGCCAACGACAACAGCTGAACATGGCGATCAGAACGCCATTCCGATCGTTACAGCCGGGCCGCTGCCCGGTGCGGCATTGCCCGCCACCCGCCACCGCCAGTCGCCACTGACCGCCAGCCCCGCCGGTAGCCGCGCCATGGCGCCCACACCGACGTCAACGCGGCCGACGACGCTGCCAGTCGATTGCACGCTGCCCCACAAGCCGGGCCCCGCCGCCAGTTGCACCGAACCGATCCGGCCGATCGGCAGCCGGGCATGCGCTTCTCCGCCAGCATAAAGATCGCCATTGCCGCGCGCCCCAGCCTCGCCATAGCCATCGACATCGACGCGACCGACACGCCGCGCGCTGCCGGCAGCCACGCGCAGGTTCCAATCACCGCTGGTAGCGGCGCCGATGGCAATCAGCCGTTCCGCCGCGATCGAGATCCCGGGCCGCAACTGCCAGCGCAGCCCAATCGCTGCCTGCGCCGTCGCCGGATCAATGCCGATGGCACTTTCGTGCGCTGCATAGACACGACCAAACACGGCGAGTGGCCGACGCGCCAGCGGATCAACGCTGTAGAACAGGCCGGCACCCGACTGGCCGCCGCCAAGCACCGGACTCGCCGCCGGTCCCGCCAGCCCGCTATCGCGCCACAGCACATAGGCATCCCCCGACCAACGCCGTCGCAACTGGCGCTGGGCGCGGCGCCAGTCCGCCGCCTGTGGCACATCCTTGTCGGCTGCGGCCGCCAGTGCCGCGTTGAACAGCGCGTCGGCGCCGCGCCGGTCGCCGGCCGCTAGCCGGGCATAGGCGGCCGCAGCAAGATCAAAGCCCGGGATTACGGCGACGACAGCAGCGGGTGGAGCGGCATCTGCAGCAATCGGTGCGGCAGCAGTGACGGGCGCCACCTCCAGCACAATCGGTGACGACGGCACCATCGCCTTAAACGTGTTGGCTTGCCCTGGCCTTGAAGGTGGAGCCGTGCGGCGCGACGGCGGCGCGACAGCCAAAGCGGGCAACACGCTGGCCGGAATTTGAGCAGCATTCGGCGCCAGCTCGACCGGTCCGCTGCGCAGTTCAGGGATCGCATTCGCCGCGATCACGGCATCATAATCCGTGATCACATCGGGCACCCGCGTCGCCAGCCATGCCAGCCCGGCAAACACCATGAGAAGCAGCACTCGGAGCGGCCGCCCTGCACCGGTCAGCAATGCGGTTTTCACACCGCCAGGCTGGTCGGAAAGCGGTGCGCGGTCTTGTCCCAGGCCAGCGCGCCACCGCCATCAAGCATGATCCAGTAGCGTCGGCACGCCGACCATGCGGCAGCGGCGTTGATGACGTTGCTGACCAGCGCGCGCGGCACCGCGCGGGCGCCTTCGGCCCAGCCATAGATATGCTGGGTGCAGGCAGCACGCATTGCCAGCCGCCAGATCGCCATCGCCAGATTGGCCAGCGCCAGCGCGGTCGCCAGCGGGCTGAACAAGGGTGGCACCGCCAGATCGGGAAATACCCAGCGCAGCAGCGCCGCATCGATGACCGCCAGAAATGCCACGACATAGGCGGCAAGCGTCGTCAGCGCCGCCGCCACCGCCTTGCGATCACGGGCGAGCATGTAGCGATCGGCGGCCCCGCCCGGCCAGCCCAGCCGGTCCCAGCCGGCCAGCGCGATCCCGAGCAACCATCGGGTCTTTTGTCGCCGCGCCGTATCAAAACTGGCGGGAAAATTTTCGCGCGTGGCAATGACCCCGATGCCATCGGCACAGTGCACGCGCACCAGGGCCGTAGCGCCGCCGAGCGCCTTGATCTTCAAGCCAAGCTCATAATCTTCGGTAAGGCAGGTTGCATCGAACGGATCTCCGCCCGCCGCGTCGGCAATGCGCCCAAGCATGTCACGATCGATGGCGCAGGCGACGCCTGCCGACGGCACCGCCGCACCCAGCGCGGCGCGCACCACCACATCCTTGATATGGCCGGTGGCAAATTCGTCGAGGTAATGGCCGGCGACCCAGCGCGATTCGGTATCCGGCAGCGGCTCGACCGGCAGTTGCACCATCGCCAGGCCCGGCATCAGGCCATTCTGCACCCGGAGTTCCTGGGGGTGGATGACATCTTCGGCATCGTGCAGCACCACCGCCGCAAAGCGCCGTCCGCTGGTCACTTCATCCGCCAGCAGTGCCCGCCACAGATGATTGAGACAATCGGCCTTGGTTGTCGGTCCGGGGTGAGAACAGATGATGGCCGACAGGCGCGGATCCGCGATCGCGCCAACCGCTGCGATCCCGGCGGGATCGTTGGGATAAACGCCAACGAAGATGCGCACGGCCGGATAATCGAGCGTCGCCAACAGCCGCGTGAGCATCGCCCCGATCACCGCCGCTTCGTCCCAGGCAGGAATAATGATCGCCATCGGCGCGGCGGGCACGGCGCGCAGCGTGGCAAGATCGGGGCGTGGCGGGCGGTGGGCGCTACGCAATCGCTGCCACGCCGCGTGCACGAGAAAGACCAGATCGACAAACAGGTCGTCGAGCCCCGACACCGCCATCACCAGCGCCAGCACCAGAATGATCTGGCCCAGTGACAGATGCGCCACAATGAACAGCAAAGTTCCGGTGTCGTGCACCCTACGTCAGCCGATGCTTGGCGCGGCCGGTTCGAGTGCCCCGGCACACGGTGTCGACACAAAGGGAGGGCAATGTGTCGATGGTCCGCGATACCAGGGCACCCTTGATCCGCGCTGGCGACAGCTGATCGCATTTACCAGCGACCCCGGACCAATTTCCCGCCACACCGGTGCCCGAAAGGCGAAGCCAATCCGCAGCCGGCGCTGCGATGCCGCCGCCATAATGAACTCTTCGTAATGGCGAAAGCCGTTTCCACCCGTCGTGCCGGCAAAGGTGCGGTTGACCCTTCGGCGCCGGGTCGCCGATATAGGGTCATGAGCAACGCTGCCGAAGCCCAATATCTCGATCTGATGCACCGCGTCTGGACGACCGGCGTAGAACGCGGCGACCGTACCGGCACCGGCACCCGCGCCTTGTTCGGCGAGACGATGCGGTTCGACCTGTCGGACGGCACCGTGCCGATCCTGACGACCAAACGGGTATTCTGGAAGCCGGCGGCGCGGGAACTGATCTGGTTTCTGTCGGGCGATCGCAATATCCGCCGGCTTGTCGAACAAGGCGTCCACATCTGGACCGATTGGCCATTGGCGAAATTCAATGCCGAAAGTGGCGAAACCCTTGATCGCGATGCCTTCGAAGCCCGCATTATCGCCGACGATCAGTTCGCCGCACGCTGGGGCGATCTCGGCCCAGTGTATGGCGCGCAATGGCGCCATTGGCCGCGCTACACGCCAACCGACAACGGGCTTTACAGCCGCGATGCGCATGGCATCGACCAGATTACTGATCTTGTTCATGGATTGAGGCACAATCCTTCAAGCAGACGACATATCTTTACCGGCTGGAACGTTGCCGAACTTGGCGATATGGCCTTGCCTCCATGCCATATGACCTATCAATACTTTATCAACGGCAACAGGCTGTCAAGCATTCTCTATCAACGTTCGTGCGATCTGGGTTTGGGCTTCGCTTTTAATATATTCGAAGCATCGATGTTATTACGCTTACTGGCGCAACAATGCGATTTGTTACCCGGCGAGATGGTGTGGATGGGCGCCGATTGCCATCTTTACCTCAATCACGAACATCTGGTGACCGAACAATTGGCGCGCGAACCCCGGGCTTTCCCGAAATTCGACATTTTGCGTCGCCCGGACGACATTTTCAGCTATCGCATCGAGGATTTCCAGGTCACCGGTTACGATCCGCACCCGGCGATCGCGGCGCCGGTCGCGGTCTGATGGAGCTTGTCCTCGTCGTCGCCCGCGCGAGCAACGGTGTCATCGGCAATGCCGGCGCACTGCCCTGGCATATCCCGGCCGATCTGAAGCATTTCAAGGCGATAACTGTCGGCAAGCCGGTGATCATGGGCCGCAAGACCTTTGATTCAATCGGCAAGGCGCTTCCCGGCCGCCACAACATCGTCCTCACCCGCGATGCCGGCTGGCACGCCGAAGGCGTGACGGTGGTGCCCAACCTCGCCGAAGCCATTGCCGCTGCGGGGCTCGATCCGCGCGCCCGCGCCGATGCGATCATGGTCATCGGCGGCGCGCAAATCTATGCCGAGGCCCTGCCGAGCGCGACCCGCATCGAACTGACCGAAATCGACGCGGCGCCCGCAGGCGATACGATCATGCCGGCGTTTGATCCGTCGCGCTGGCAGGAAGTGGCACGCGTGGCGCATCCGGCGGAGGGCGAAAAGCCGGGCTACAGCTTCGTGACGCTGGTGCGACGGGCTTGACCCGGAGCCCGCTTTCTCGTCACGCAGCCACAACACGATATTGGGGATGACGACCACATGCCGATGAGCCCGACACTGACGCGCTGGGTGGCGCCGCTTGCCATCGTGCTGATCATGGTGCCGCCGGCGTTCTTCATCTTCGCCCCCAAGTTCGTCGAGGACTCGATGAACAAGATCGAAGGCAGCGGCATATGGCCGGTTTCAGAGGCAGCAGCGGCGCTGCACAAGCAACTCGACATCGTCGATCTCCACGCGGACACGTTGATGTGGAAGCGCAATCTCAACGACGCCAGCGACCGCGGCCATGTCGATCTGCCGCGGCTCGAGGCCGGCAATGTCGCGTTGCAGGTCTTTTCCAGCGTCACCAAGACGCCCAAGGGCCAGAATTACGAGAGCAATAGCGA
>JAAFIT010000130.1 GCA_013298745.1 Sphingomonadales bacterium | reverse complement strand
GTTACCAGAAGGACGCGCTGCGCATCTCGACCGTCGGTGAGGACCGCGGCCATGGCGATATCGCCTATCAGGCCGTTACCGTGGCGCCGGCCGATATCGAGAACGCCGTCGTCAATCTGCTGCGCTTTCATGAAGCGCCAACGGCGATGCTGTTCTGCGCCACGCGCGACAATGTCCGCCATCTTCACGCCAGCCTGATCGAGCGCGGCTTCGATGCCGTGGCGCTGTCGGGCGAGCATTCGCAGTCGGAACGCAACCAGGCGTTGCAGGCGCTGCGTGACCGCCGCGCGCGCATCTGTGTCGCCACCGATGTCGCCAGCCGCGGCATCGATCTGCCCAATCTGTCGCTCGTCATCCATGTCGAGCTGCCGCGCGACGCCGAAATCCTGCAGCACCGTTCGGGCCGCACCGGGCGCGCGGGGAAGAAGGGCACCGCCGTGCTCATCGTTCCCTATCCCGCCCGCCGCCGCGTCGACGCCATGCTGCGCGGTGCCCGCATCAACGCCGAATGGATGAACGCGCCGACCACCGCCGACATTCGCCGCAATGACCATGAACGCCTGCTCAGCGCGCTGATGGAAGTGCCGGTGGATATCGACGACGAGGATCGCGCGCTGGCCGACCGGCTGCTCGCCGAGCGTTCACCCCAGGATATCGCAGCGTCCCTGGTCCGCATGCACCGTTCGAAGATGCCCGCTGTCGAGGAACTGCTCGACAACAGCGGCCCCGCCCCGCGGCCGGTGCGCGAAGACGGCCCGCGCCAGGGCTTTGAAGACACCGTCTGGTTCCGCATGGACGTCGGCCGCCGCATGAACGCCGATCCGCGCTGGCTGCTCCCCCTCATATGCCGCCGCGGTCATGTTACGAAAAACGAGATCGGCGCCATCCGCATCGGCCCCGAAGAAACCATGTTCGAAATCCCGCGCGGCCTCGCCAACAAGTTCGCCGAAGCCCTGCACCGCACCGAAGGCGAAGACCGTTCGCCCGAAGGCGGCATCCGCATCATCCCCGCCGATGGTCCGCCAGCGCCGCAACGTAGCGGCCCCCGCCCTGGCGGCCCCGGTGGCAAACCCAACCGGCCTGTGCTGGTTCGCCCGATGGGCCCGAACGGCTTTGCCGGACCGCCGAAGGGACCTCGCGGACCGCGCCCCGGCCCGAACAACCCGACGCAGCGCGGGAAATTTCGGCAGGGCTGAACCTCCGGCGGGCAGGGCCGGCGGCCCTGCACCCGATTGACCCGCGTGCGCCCTACCGCTGGCGGACCCATTTCAGATCATATTCGGTCGTCCAGGTCTTGCCGCCATCCTCGGTGCCGACCGCGAGTTCGCGAATCGTGCCATCGGGCTGCGCCGCCAGCGTCCAGTGCCGGAGCCGGGTGCTGCCGTTCGGCATCGGCCGCTCGGTGATATAGCGCATCTCGCCGGGCTTGATCAGCGATCCCCGGAACGTGGTGGTGCTGCCCGTGTCGGTCGCCCAGTGATAGACCCAGGTCTTCAGCAGTGGCGAATAGTTGAACAACCCGGTGCCATTGCCCGTCGGGCGGCCATTGGTGACCTTCCAGCGCTCCTCGATGACGCAATCGTTGAGGATCAGCGTCATCGACACTTCGGCGGTCTTGTCGGCACCGGCGAACACATCCCAGTTGCCGACAGTGAAATCCTGCTCGCGAAAACGCGCGTCGGTCTTGCAGGTGTCGGCAGCCTGGGCACTGGCACCCGATGCCGAAAGCAGTAGCGCCGCGACCATGGCTCCGTACAGGCGGCGTGACATCAGCAATCTCCCCCGGTGGTTTGCGCATTGCGAAGCAGGCGCAGGTCTGGAATGACGATGTCACGAAATCGTTGCGGTTGGGAAGAGCCGAAGGGGTTGCCATGACGGACGCGTCTGACCGGGAACTGGGGCTGAACCGGCCGATCGCGCGGCGGGATTTTATCGGCGGCATAGCGGTGGCAGCGAGCGCCGGCGCCCTGCTCGGCGGTAGCGGCGCGGCGCGTGGGCAGGCTGCCCCCGTCCCCTATCCGCCAGCGCTGACCGGACTGCGCGGCCAATATCCCGGCTCGTTCGAAGCTGCGCACCAGGCGCGTGATGGCGATTTTTCCGGCGCCATCACCGCCGATGACAGTGGCGAGCATTATGATCTCGTCATCGTCGGCGGCGGCATTTCCGGGCTTTCAGCGGCCTTTTTCTACCAACAGGCGCTCGGCGCCGACCGCAAGATCCTGATTCTCGACAATCACGACGATTTCGGCGGCCATGCCAAGCGCAACGAGTTCCAGCATAACGGCCGCACCATCCTTGCCTATGGCGGCACGATGAGCATCGAATCGCCCTTCCCCTACAGCTTCACATCGAAGCGGATGCTCGCCGATCTCGGCGTCGATCTGACCAGCTATCATCGTTTCGAAACAAAGGCTTATGAAGGACTTGGCGCCGCGACCTTCTTCGACAAGCAGCATTTTCTCGCCGACCGGCTGGTCACCGGCACTGGCAAGAAGCCCTGGCCAGAATTCTTTGCACAGGCGCCGCTGTCAGCGCCGGTGCGCGCCGACCTGACACGGCTGTTTACCGAAAAGGTCGATCACCTCCCCGGCATGGCGCCCGACGCCAAGGCGGAAATGCTGCGCCGTATCAGCTATCAGGAGTTCCTGCTCAAACACGCCGGGCTACGGCCCGAAAGCCTGCCTTATTTCGCCGGCCAGGGGTATCGCAACAACAAGCGCGTCGATACGCTGCCGGCATGGGAAGCGGCGATGGCGCGTCGCCCAGGCTTTGCCGGTATGGACATCCCCGGCCAGATCACCGCCGAAGCGCAGCATTTTCACTGGCCCGATGGCAATGCCTCGGTGGCGCGCCTGCTCGTCAGCCGGCTTGTCCCCGGCGTGTTTGCGCCCGGCAGCAACCCGCTCGATCAGGAAAGCATCGTGCTCGCGCGCGCCAATTATGCTGCGCTCGACAATCCCGCAAATTCGGTGCGCATCCGCCTCAACAGCACGGTGATCCGCGCCGATCACATCGGCAAACGGACCCGCACCACCGAAAAGGCGGTACGGATCGTCTATGTGCAGGGCGGCAAGCGCGTCTCCGTGACGGCGGCGAATGTCATCCTCGCCTGCTTCAACAACATCATTCCGTTCATCGTCCCCGCGTTGCCAGAGGCGCAAAAGGCGGCGCTGCATTATGCGTCGAAGGTGCCGATGCAATACACCAATGTGCTGGTGCGCAACTGGCGGCCCTGGGCAACGCTCGGCATCAAGTCGATCCACGCCCCCAATGGCTATCACACCACGACAGCGCTCGACACGCCGATGGCGATCGGTGGCTATGCCAGCGCCGCCACCCCCGATGAAGCGGTTGTCCTCCACATGGTGCGCAACCCCAACCAGCCCGGCCTGCCGCGCAAGGAGCAGAACCGCATCGGGCGCGCCGCGATGCTCGCCACCGATTACGCAACGATCGAGCGCGAAATCCGCTCGCAGTTGCAGCGCATGCTCGGCGGTGCCGGGTTCGAAGCAGCGCGCGACATCGCCGGCATCACCGTCAACCGCTGGCCACACGGCTATTCCTATACCTATGATACCCTCGACGACCCCGATGTGCCCGACGAACAGCGCCCGCACATCCTTGGCCGCCAGAGCTTTGGCCGCATTGCCATCGCCAATGCAGATGCCGCCGCGTCCGCCTTCACCAACACCGCCATCGACATGGGCGAGCGCGCCGTGCAGGAATGCCTGATCAGCCGCGGGTTGATCTGAAGGACAGGCCATGCAGATCCTCGTCGATGCCGATGCCTGCCCGGTAAAGGACGAAATCTATCGTGTCGCCGTGCGCCATGGCGTGCCGACAGTTGTCGTTTCGAACAGCGGCATGCGGTTGCCGGGGCATCCGTTGATCACCCAAGCGGTCGTCAGCGACGGTTTCGATGCCGCCGACGACTGGATTGCCAACGCCGCCGGCCCCAAAACCCTTGTCATTACCGGCGACATCCTGCTCGCCGACCGCGCGTTGAAGGCCGGCGCGACCGTCCTCGCGCACAACGGCCGGCCCTTCACCGCCAATTCGATCGGCGCCGCCATCGCGACACGCGCCATCATGGCCGATCTGCGCGCCGGTGGGGACGTGATTCCGGGCGGCCAGGGGGCGTTTTCCAAGGCCGATCGGGCGCGATTCCTGCAGGCAATCGACGCCGCGCTGGTGCAGTTGCGGCGTTCGTAGGGCCTCCGGCGGCTGGGGCCATTGGCCCCAGACCCCAATCATCACCGAAACCGACGCCGAATCCCGCTGCAAGTGGCCGAGAATCGGGGTCTGGGGCCATCGGCCCCAGCCGCCGGAGGCCCTCTTCAGCTTGATTCAGATCAAGGAACGCCGCCCGCGCGCCCGCTAGCGTGGCGCCATGATCCATTATCGCCCCGATCTCGCCGCGCTTCCTGCCCCGCGCTACACGAGTTACCCCACCGCGGCGCAGTTCTCCGGGGGCGTTGGTGCTGCCGAACAGGCCGCTGCCATTGCGCGGATCGCGCCAGGAACGCCGGTTTCGCTGTATTTGCACATCCCATATTGCCGGCAAATCTGCTGGTATTGCGGCTGTAACACCGGTGCGGTGCGTGGAGATGCGGCGCGGGATGTGCGTTTGTCGGCCTATGTGACCGCGTTGGAGGCCGAAATCGCCACGGTTGCGGCGCGAATAAAGGGCTGTGTGACCGGAATCCAGTTCGGTGGCGGCAGCCCCAACAGCCTTTCCGCGTCGGTTCTGGCGAGGATCATCGCCAATTTGCGTGAAAACTTCGATGTGGCGGACGATGCCGAGGTGGGAATCGAGCTCGATCCGCGCGCGCTCGATGCCGATTACATCCCGGCGCTGGCGGCGGCGGGGGTCAATCGCATCAGCCTTGGCGTGCAGACGCTGGCGCCGCACGTCCAGGCGCGGATCAACCGCATCCAGCCGTTCGAAATGATCGCCGATGCGGTCAAATCGGCGCGCGACCATGGCATCGAAGGCATCAACTTCGACCTGATGTACGGCCTGCCGACCCAGACCGAGACCGACCTGGCCGAGACCATCGCACAGGCGCTGACGCTGCAGCCCGATCGTGTCGCGGTGTTCGGCTATGCCCATATGCCGGCCATGATCGCGCGGCAGAAGATGATTGTTGATGCCGAACTTCCCGATGCCGAATTGCGTTTTGCCCAAGCTGCGCTGGCGCACCGGCTGTTCACCGCAGCCAGCTATACCGCGATCGGTTTCGATCACTTCGCCAGGCCCGATGATGCGATGGCGATTGCCGCTGCAAATGGCTCGCTGCGCCGCAATTTCCAGGGCTATACCACCGATCCCGGCGAGGCGACGATCGGGCTGGGCACCACCGCAATCAGCCAGTTCGACGATCTGATCGTCCAGAATGACAAGCATGTCGCCGGCTGGCGCGACACCGTGCTGGCCGGACAATTGGCCGGGGACCGCGGCGTGGCCCTCACGGAGGATGACCGCGCACGTGCCGAGGTGATCGAACGCCTGTTGTGCGATGGCGAAGTCGATGTGGGGGATGATTATCCACCGGCGCTGGCGGCTTTGCAGCCTTATGCCGATGACGGGCTGATCAGCCTCGATGCCGGCGCGGTGCGGCTGCGCCCCGAAGGCTGGCCCTATGCGCGGTTGATCGCCGCGGCGTTCGACGCGCATTTCGATGGGGCGCGCCATAGTCGCGCGGTCTGAACGAGGGGGGGTTTGCCCCTGCCCCGCCTGTGCTAAAAGCGCCGCCATGCATCGTTTTGCCAATCCTGCGCGGTTCCTGCGCATCGCGCGCTGGGCGACTCCGCTGGCGCTGGTGCTGGGGCTCGTGCTCACCACCGCCGGGCTTTACATCGGCCTGTTCGCCTCGCCGCCCGATTACCAGCAGGGTGAGAGCGTTCGGATCATGTACGTCCATGTGCCAGCGGCGTGGCTCGCCTCGGGTGGTTATCTGGCGCTCGCCATCGCGTCCGCCACCGCGCTGATCTGGCGCCACCCGCTTGCTACCATCGCGGCGCGCGCCATTGCGCCGGCGGGGGCCGCCTTTGCCGCTATCTGTCTGATGTCCGGTTCACTCTGGGGCAAGCCGACCTGGGGCACGTATTGGGTATGGGATGCCCGCCTCACCTCGATGCTGGTGCTGCTGTTCCTCTATCTCGGCTATCTGGCGCTGTCGGCGGCCGAAAGCGAGCAGGGCGGCGAGCGCAAGGGCGCGGCAATTCTGGCGCTGGTCGGCGCGATCAACCTGCCGGTGATCAAATATTCGGTCGAATGGTGGAACACGCTGCATCAGGGTTCAAGCATCAGCGTGCTGTCGGCCAAATCGGCGATGGCGCCCGAAATGTTGCGGCCGCTGCTACTGTCGGTGGCGGGTTTCAGCTTCTTGTTCGCGGCGATCGTATTGATGCGGATGCGCGCCATGCTGGCGGAACAGCGCGTCGAGGCGCGGTCGCGGCGACTTGCGGAGGCTTTGGCGTGAGGATTGTGGCATGATCAACGGCGTCGTCCACCAGGCCGATCTCTGGGCCTCCTATATCTGGCCGGCCTATATCCTGACCATCGGCGGCATGGCGGCGCTGTTGGGCTGGGCGTTCACAACCATGCGCCGCGCCGAAAAGCGCGCTGAAGGGATGAAAAAGCGGTGAAGGTGAAGGCCAAGACCCAGCGGCTGTGGCTGGTGGTCGGTGCTATGGTGGCGCTCGGCGGTGCCGGGGCGCTGGCGTTTTCGACATTGGGTGACAAGGCGACCTATTTCTATGCGCCGTCGGACCTTGCCGGCATCCCGACGCCGACCAACGCCATCCGGCTTGGCGGCATGGTCGAGGCGGGTTCGCTGGTGAGGAACGGCCAGACGGTGACCTTTGTGGTGACCGACAACGCCAAGACCTGGCCGGTGACCTATACTGGAATTTTGCCCGACCAAAAAAAAAAAAAAG
>JAAFIT010000013.1 GCA_013298745.1 Sphingomonadales bacterium | reverse complement strand
GCGGGGCTGGCGATCAATGCCGCGGGCACAGTGTTGCGGCTGGCGGCACCTGAAACCGTGCGGCTCACGCGTATTGCCCGCCCCGGGCCGACCGGGCCGCTCGGTTTTGGCGATTGCCAGCCGGCGCTGTCGGGCACCTATCTTTCCGGCGAAGGGCTGTATCTGCTGACTTTGGCGCCAGCCAGCGTTGCCACTGGTCGCGCCGCCAGCAATGGCCTTGGTGGCACGGCAGTGGCCTGCAATACCGATGCCGAGATTGCCGCGGTGCAGTTCCGGCTGCTCGAAGTTCGTCCGCAGCTCTATGCCGATCTCGATATGGCGGAACCGGACTTTCGGAACCGCATTGCCTATCGTTGCTTCGGCGCCGGCGTGCTGCCTGATTGGGGCAACGCCTTGCTGGCTGGCGGCGCGCGTGGCGACGGTCTGTTGGTCGCGATGGCGGATTATGGCCTGTCACCGCATGATGTACCGCTGGCACTGATCGGTTTCACTGGTGCGACCGATTTTGCGCTTGTCGATGCCGACGCCGTACAGCGACCACTGGCCCGGCCCGATGCTGGTGGGTTTCTTGCCAGCCTTGCAGCGCCGCATCGCGTTGCCGCCGGCCACGCCATGATGCAGCAGTTTGCGCGGCATCTGCGCGATCTGACCGGGCCGAGCGGGGCTTTGGGGGCTTTGAAGGCGCGGGACAGCTTTCCTTTCCTGCCACCGGTCGGCGTGTTGCCGCATGTCGAAGCAACGGCGGCCAAGGCATTTTTTGCCGGCATGACCGTGCGTGGCCCGCTGCATATCAGCGCCGAACAGGTTGAATCGCTCGTCGCCGAAAGTCTCACCACACCGGCGATCCGCAGCAGCGACGATTCTGTCATCTGGCTTTACGCCGTCGCTGGCAATCGCCTGTCTCAGCGCCTGCCGATCGGCGATCCGGCGCGATCAGACCCTTATCTCATCTTTGCGAGCGGGCATCTCGCTTATCGCGCCGACGCGAGGTTCAACCTGGCGCGGTTCGATGTTGCCAATGTCGCGCTCGGCTGACCGGAGAGGAACCGCCCATGGCCACCAACCCGCCCGCCACTGATGCCAGGGTCATCAGCGCCACCACCGATCGATTGTTCGAAACCGTCGAAGGGTTGTTCGGCCGGCCGCTGACCGCGCCCGAACGGTTGACCTTCACCACCCGGCTCGCCGGTATCAACACCACCGCCGTGGCGCCGGGCGATCTGATTACCGCCGATCTGTTCAACGCGCTGCGCGCCGATATCAACGATCTGGCGCTGCGGATGGCGATTGTTGAAGACGGCGTCCGCAACACCGCGTCGCCGCCGATCATCACCCGCATCGAACCGCCGGGAATGCGGACGGGCGAGGAGATGACTGTCTTCGGCCGCAACTTGTCACCGGCGACGTTAACCTCGATCACTGTCGGCGGGGTCGATGTCCCGCTCGGTCGGATCATTTCGGGCGCCGATACCGTGCTGATCTTTCCCAGTCCGGCCATTCCGGGGCTGCCCGCCGCCGGCGCCCAGGTGCCGGTTCGGATCACCAATGGGGCAGGGGAGGCGGTGCAACCATTCTTCATCCGTGGTGCCACCACCGATGTGCTGGTGGCCGGTTTTGCCTTTGGCAGCCCCGGCCTGCGGCTTCCGGGCGGTGCAGCACTCCCTGGCCAGGTGGCAGCAAATACCGATTACGACCTTGTCTATACGGTCAAGGCATCGTCCAGCCGGGCCGAGACGTTCACGGTTTCGACCGTCATCACCCCTGCGTCCGGCGGCTGGTCAGCCTCCATCGTGCCGGGGGATGAGACCATGACGGTGCCGCAGACGGTGGCGATGGTCGATCGCACCGTTCGCGTGCGTGTGCGGACGGGCGCCAGTGGCACCGCTTCGGTCCGGCTCAGGGTGCGCGGCACCACCGATGCCAATGCCGGGGACGAATCCACGGAAACACCGGTCACCGTCGCCACCGCCCCGCCGGTTGCTGTCACTGCGATCGTCTTCGGGCCACTGGTAAAGGCGGCTGGTGGTGCGCCATTCGCTGTGGCCGGAAGCACCGTGTATTTCGGTAATGCCAGCGGTGCCGCCACCGATCGGGTGGTGCGCTGTGAAGTCACGGTCAATGCCCCGGCCGCGGCGACCGGTGCCACGCTCTACCAGATTGGCGATCTGGTAGTGAGCGGTGGTGCTGGTTGGGAGGCGCGTCTCGATATGGCACCAGGTGAGCGCAGCCTTTCGGCGCCAGCCGGCGGCGCGGCACAGGGCATGATTCGTGTCGCGCTGCGCTTTACCGGTGCTTTCGATGCCGCATCGCCGACGGCGTTCGATCGTACCCTGTCGGTGCCCGTCACCGGCCCTGGCGGCGTGCCGGCGCGCAACCTGACCTTCAATCTCCGCCGCCGCACCGATCACACAAGTCCGACGCCACCCTGATCCGATCGACCTCGAAAGGAGTTTCGCCATGTCATCGCGTTATCCCACCGCACGCCACCTGACAGCACTTGCGTTTGCCGCCACCTTCACTGTCCCTGCGGCGGCGCAATTCAACGCCAACTATCAGTTCGCAATTCCGCTGCGATCCGGGTCACTGGCCCCGACCTTCGATGGCGTGCTCAACACGGCAGAATGGAGCGGGTCGGCGTTGTATCGTATGGAGGACGGCGCACCCCAGCCCGCGGCGTTCATGCGGGCGATGGCCGATGGCGCCAACATCTGGCTGGGCTTCACCGCCGAGGACAACACCTGCGACCAGGACACCGAGGCCGGCTGTGTTCTCAATGATTCGCCGCTGTTCGGTAGCGATGATGTCATCGTCGTGGCTTATAACATCAACGGCTCGGCTTCGGGCTATCGGCGCTTGCATATCCAGCCCTGCGCTGCGGTCACGGCGCTTGGCAACAAATGCCCGGTCAATGGCCCGGCGGATTCGCAAGCGGCAGCGCTGAAGTTCTGGACGGGAACCGAAGCCGGCGGTGTCATCACCTGGACGTCCGCTGCTGTTCCGAGCGGCATCGAAGCGCGGACTGCAAGTGCGCCGGTCGTCCTCAATATGACAGACGCTCCATCGCGCGGCACCTGGTCGGTCGAGCTCAAGCTGCCGCGTGGCACGGTGCCGGTACAGGCGGGCGGCTTCGGCCTGTTCGTCGATGTCATTCCGACCAACAGCTGGGAAGACGCTGCCATTCAATATGCATGGCCATCCGATCGCCAGATTGCCGGGCCGGATGGCACCAGCGTCAGCGCGCAGATCGAAGCGACACCGCGGCCATCGACATGGGGGATTGCGCGGCTTGGCGATCTTGCCGCCGGCGTCAGCATCGTCGGCTTTGGCACCGCCGGCAGCGATCCGACCAAGATCAGCATGACGACGCCCAATGAATTCAACGCGACGCTGGCCAATGGTTCGGCCGCTGCGGCGAGCGGGCTGGTCGCGACCTTTCGCATTGCCAATTGGGGCGTTTCGGGCGGTAACTGGGCGAAAATCCCGACTGTTGCCGCGTCTCCCGGCGGCGGCGGCCTCATGCGATCGAACCCGACGCCACCGATCGCGCTCAACCAGAATGAGTATCGCACGGTCTACAGCGGCCTCTGGGCGCCGACCGGGATGACCTATGCGCCGCCGCATGACCACCAGTGTGTGCGTGTTGAAGTTGCCGGCAACAATGGTGTCAACACGACGCGCCAGTTCAATATGGACTTTGTCGATGTCAATTCGCCCTTCACCGGCATGCCGACGATCACCATGCCGAAACGCAACGCGATGATGGGCCGCGGCAAGAGGCCGAGCCTCGTGCTGCGCGAACAGTTCATCAACGTCGAACCCGAAATGCGCTGGAAGACGGAATTCAGCAGTGCCAAACCCCTTGGCAACGGTAACTGGGTGCTGAGGCCGCGACCGGAAGGTGCGACCCAATTGAAATCGTCGGTGCTCGTCGATGACAGTCTGAAGCTGCCGGTCACTGATTATCGCCTAACGCCGCAGAATGCCGACGGATTGAAGATCGAAGTTAGGCCCGGATCAACGATCACGGTGTTGGCGAACGGGATGTTCAAATCATCGCTTGGCGGCGTCACACCCGTGGGCGTGGACGATAAGGGCAGGGGCATCTCCCGCACGATGGTCAGGCGCGACAAAAGCCCGGTCCGGCCCGGCGCGCTCATCGGCTCGTTCGATGATTTCCGTACCAGTTTCGTCATCGGGTCGGCAGCAACCTTGGCGGTTCCTGAACGCGCCAATGTGTTGGTGGTGCGGCTGGCACCCGCCAATGGCCAGTCCCTTCCGGTCGATGGTGAAGGCTATGCCATCAATGTGATCGGCCAGGCCACTGGCAGGCTTGCTGCAATCCCCGAAATTGATCCGAGATTGTTCGGCAAGTCCGGGTTGGCAGTGCTGCCGATCGGCGTCAATCTGCCGGCCTGGGTCGTGCGGGCCGAACTTGAAACCGGACGCTTCGTGACGATCAACGGCAAGACCTACAAGTCGCGGCTGCCATTTGGTTCGTTCGGATCGTTCATCACCCGCGTGCGGCAATGATGGCGGCGCCGCAGCCATGATTGCGTCGGGCGCATCGCTCCAGCTTGACCGGGCGCGCGTGGCCGGCGCGATGGCGTCGCGCGCGCTGCTGGCCGGCGGGCTGGCGCATGTGCCGATGACACAATTGGGGCTGGGCGACGACGAGCTGTTGCTGATTCCCCGTCATCGCAGCCAGGCCGTGTTGCGGGCGCGGGCGGATGGTGGCGTCGATCCGGGCTTTGGCGGTATATTGGCTAACGAGCTGGCAAAGGCGCTGGCGACAGCGGCAATCGATCCGCTGCCAGGCATGCGCGCTGCCGCCTATCGTTTCACCTCGCGTCAGCGATTTGCCATCTGGCTGCTGGGTTCTTGGCTGAAGGGCGGCGCCTCCGCGCAACTGCTGCCAGACGCTGTTCGCGCAGCATATTTACCCGGCGGTAGCCCACTCGGTTGGGCGCGACGCAATCTGTTTGACGATGGTCGCACATTGCCACCGGTTTTCGCGGCGCTGGCGCAGCACGGGCTTGCAGCGGCCCTGATGGCCCGGCTCGACACCGCTGATGTGGCGCGCATGACGGCCGCGCTGCAGCAAAGCCACGCCTTGACGCTCGCTGCGCCGGATGCGCGGCGTTGGTCGGTGACCGCCTCGACTGCGTCGACAACGCCTTTGGTATTTACCACGTCTGCTACAGGCTCCGAGACAGCAGTGGTGCGCCGTCAAATTGACGTGATCGCAGCAACTGCGCGGTTGGCCGGCAATGATTTGACAAGGCTGCCGGTGGCGACCGTGGCGCTGATGCTCGTGCTGCTCTGTCTGGAGGACGATCCGGCGGTTTCTCGTGCGGCATTGACCGCGGCGGTTGCCGCCGGAGCGGAGGCGGCACTGGCGATCAACCCGCCGGCTGCGGTGCCGCCAGTCAAGGCGCCCGATCCAGTCGCAACGATCACGCGCGCCGAAGTTCGTCCGACACCGGATTTGTCGGTCACGCAGCCATCAATCGCTTTTGCATCCCGCATTGATGGCCTCGTCCCAGACACTGAGGTGGCGATCGCCAGCGATTTCGCCGGACTGTTCTTCCTGCTCAATGCCTTTCTTGCGATGGGCCTCTATCCCGACTTTACCCGGCCCGCTGACCATGGTCTGGCACTGGCACCGACACGCCTGCTCGATCGAGTGGCGTTGCAACATTTCGGGCGGCGTTATCGGAACGATCGTCTGCACCGTGCCCTCGCTCCTGCTCGTAAAGACCCTTCCTTGCCTGATCGATGGCAGGTCGGGCCGGACTGGCTCGACGCTTTTCCCGAACATGCGATGGGTCTGACCGCCAAGACCAGCCGATACCGGACGCAGTGGCATCCGGCTGGCTTTCCTCTGGCGGATGTCCCGTCACGCGCACGTGATGCGCGGCTTTGGCCGCAATCGGCACGGCGTGTCCACCACGCCCGCTTGCCGTCGGCACGACAGGCGCGCTGGCTGGGATGTCTGGCCCTGTATCTTGATGCCCGCATTCGTCGCGCCACCGATGATCCGGCTATCGGGCTCGATAGTCTTGCCATCCCCGGTCGTTGCCGGATTGGTCCGCAACGCATCGATGTCGATCTGGCGCTCGCCGATCTGCCGCTGCCGCTGCGGTTAGCCGGTCTCGACCGCGATCCCGGGTGGCTGCCGGCAGAGGGGCGCAGCATTGCGCTGCATTTCCAGTGATGTTCGATCAACTGCCTGGCGATGCCGCGTCGGCGTTTCGGCTCTCGGCGATTGGCACCGTGCTCCGCATGCTCGAACTGCAGCCGCCGACACTGCCAGGCGAACCCCCGGCCCTGGCCATGCTCGCAGCCGAATATCGCGCCGCGGCTGCCGAGCTTGCCGGTGGGGCCGTGCCATCCGCCGATGTCTGGCAATCGGCACTGCAGCTTTGGCAGGGCAAGGCCCTCGGTTTGCCCTTGGATCGATTAGCAAAGGCAGGCCTTGGTGCCGGCCATCGCCAGTTGTTGATATGCCTCGCGTTGATCGAGGAAGATCCCCGGCTGGCATTGCTGATCGAGCCTGATGGTGGCGTGCCAAGCCTTGGCGGGCTTGTGGCGCTTTGGCGGGGTGCCGCGGGTGACGATGCGCCAGGCCGAGTCCGTGACGAACTGCTCGATCTGGTCGACGCCGGGTTGATCGATGTCAGCAATCGCGAAGCGCCGCGCGCTGCCTGGCAGTTTCGCGCCCCGGTTGCCGTGGTCGATGCCGCTTCTGGGCAAAGTCCACGACTGGCCGGTATTGTCTACACGCCCGCTCGGTCGCTGCCATCGCCAGCCGGCTGGATTGGCGATGACATCGATCCAAAAGCGTTGGGGCAATCGTTGCAAGCCTTGCCGGGGCAATTGTTGATCGTCCGTGGCCCCCAGCAAAATGGCCGCAAGACTCTGGTGAAGATGGCCGCCGCCCATGCCGGCCTTGCCGTGCTGGCGGGCGACGCCAGTCTGGTCGCCGATATCGGTCGTTGGCGCCTGGCGGCGTCGGTGGCGCTGCTGTCTGGAGCGGTGATCTTGATCGATGCAGCACCGGCACCGGGCGAAACGTTGGTCTTGCCGCGCCACAGCCTCTGGACCGGCCCTCTCGCGGTGACGCTTTGCAGTGTCGGCAGCGTGCAATCCGAAGCGGCCTTGCCGCGCCGGGACATCACCATCACCATGCCGGATGCGAAAGCCCGTTGTCGGCACTGGCAGGCCGCGGGCATTGTCGATCCCGGATCGACGGTGGCGGCAATGGCGGTCAGTTCGGGGCATATCCACCGCGCCGCCGCAATGTCGGGAGGCAACGTCAAAGCACTGCCGGCTGCGATTGCTGCGCAGCGCGATGCCCGGCTTGATGCGCTTGCCACCCGGATCGATCAGAGCCGGCCGCCCGAACCCTTGTTTCTCGATCGCGACAGCGAGGCCGAATTCAAGGCGCTTCTCCTGCGCTGTCGCCATCGCGAGGCGCTGGCGGAACGGGCGCGCGGACGCGGCGTGCGAGCGTTGTTTTCCGGCCCCAGCGGCACCGGCAAGACGCTGGCGGCGCGACAATTGGCGCACCAGTTGGGCAAGGACATCTTTCGCATCGATCTGGCGGCGACGGTCAACAAGTATATCGGCGAAACCGAAAAGGCGCTCGAACGCGCCTTGTCTGCGGCAGAAGCGCTGGATGTCGTGCTGCTGCTCGATGAAGGCGATGCGCTGATGGCGAGGCGCACCGATGTCAGCAACGCCAATGATCGCTATGCGAATCTGGAAACCAACTTTCTGTTGCAACGCATTGAAAATTTTGAAGGCATCATCCTTGTTACCAGCAATGATGCCGACCGCATCGATAGCGCCTTTTCGCGCCGGATGGACACCATTCTTGCCTTTCATGCACCCGACGAACTGCGGCGGCTGGACATACTCGAACAGTTACTCGGCGACCATCGTGCCAGCCCGGCGCTGCTCCACGATATCGCCTGTCGCTGTGCGCTCAATGGTGGACAGTTGCGCAACATCGCCCTGCACAGCCGATTGTTGGCGCTGGAAAGCGGGCAGCCGCCGGGTGATGAGCAACTGCGCGGTGCGGTTATCCGCGAATATCGCAAGATCGACAGCCATTGCCCGTTGAAGCCGGCGCTGGCGGCGGTCGGCTGACGCGATGGCGGTGGCCCTAGCCCGCGCGAGGGCGGATGCGGCCCCCGCGCGTGCTGCGACACCGGAAGCGACCCCGGTTGTCCACCGCGTCAGCAGCGATAGCCGCCGTTATGCCCTGTCAGGCCATGGCATTCAGCCGGCGCTGCGGATTTCGGCGGCGCATGATCCGGCAGAGCGAGAGGCCGAAAGCGTCGCCGCGCGGGTGGCGCGTGGCGGCATCAGCCAACATGCCGGTGACCTGCAACGCAGTCCGTTGCTCGTGCAGCGCCGCAGCCCGGGACCCGGCGCTGCCGGCGGCACCGCCAGCCCGTTGATCGAGAGCAGGGTCCGCGCGGCGGCAACTGGCGGCAGCGCGCTTGTGCCGGCACTTCGCCAAACAGTCGAACCACGTTTTCGCGCCGATTTCGGCGGTGTGCGATTGCATACCGACGCCAAGGCCGCGGCACTGGCAACCGCCATCGGCGCGCGGGCCTTCACCTTTGGCAACCACATCTTCTTCAACGACGGTCAGTATCAGCCGCATACGCCCGAAGGGCTCGAACTTCTCGCCCACGAGTTGACCCACACCATTCAGCAAAGCGCGGTCATCCAACGCGCGGTTGATGACGCGCCGGCAATCAGCGAGCGAACAGCGCCCGAGGCCAGCCGGCTCGGTATCTCCGATGCGCTCGATTTCTTCGCCGATGCGGCCAATGCCATTCCCGGCTTTCGGATGTTCACCATTCTGATCGGCGTCAATCCGATCAACATGAACGCGGTCGAGGCCAGCGCCGCCAACATCCTGCGCGCGATTGTCGAGTTCCTGCCGGGCGGCTTCGTCATCACCCGCGTGCTTGATTCCTATGGAATCTTTGATCGCGTTGGCGGTTGGATCGAAGGCCAGCTGAAATCGCTCGGTATCACCGGCGCTGCTATTCGCGCCGCCGTCAACGCCTTCCTCGACAGCTTGTCGTGGCGCGATATTTTTGCGCTCGGGTCGCTGTGGGACCGGGCGAAATCGATCTTCACGACCCCGATTACCCGTATCATTGCGTTCGCGCGGTCACTGTTCACCGAGATTTTGCGTTTCGTGCGCGAAGCGGTGTTGCGGCCGCTCGCAGCGCTTGCGGAAGGCACGGCCGGCTATGGCCTGTTGAAGGCGGTCATCGGGTTCGATCCGGTGACCGGCGAGGCCGTGCCGCGCACGGCGGACACGCTGATCGGCGGCTTCATGACCATGATCGGCCAGCAGGAGCTGTGGGAAAACATCAAGCGCTCCAATGCCACATCGCGCGCTTGGGCATGGTTCCAGGGGGCCCTCGGCGGGTTGATGGGCCTTGTTCGCAGTATCCCCGATCGCTTCATGACAGCGCTGCGCGGCCTCGAGATCATGGATTTCGTCGTGCTGCCCAGCGCCTTCCTGAAGCTGGCGCGGGTGTTCGGGAATTTCCTCGGTGATTTCGCATCCTGGGCAGGCGGAACGATCTTCAATCTGCTCGAAATCATCGTCGAGGTGGTCGCGCCGGCGGCCATTCCGTATCTGAAGAGGGCCGCGGGTGCTTTCCGCACCATCATCCAGAACCCGGTGGGCTTCGTCGGCAATCTGGTTCGCGCAGCCGTCCAGGGCTTCCGCCAATTCGCCAGCCGCTTCCTCACCCATCTGCAAGCTTCGATGATCGGCTGGCTCACGGGGGCCCTCGGCGGCACCGGGGTGTATATTCCGCGCAGTCTGGGCTTGATGGAACTGGTCAAGTTCGTGCTGTCGGTGATGGGGCTGACCTGGGCGAACATCCGCGGCAAGCTTGTCCGGGCCACCAACGAGACCGTGGTCAATGCACTCGAAACCGGCTTCGATATCGTCAGGACGCTGGTCACAGAGGGTCCGGCCGCAGCGTGGCAGAAGATTGTTGAAACGCTCACCAACCTGAAGCAGATGGCGATCGATGCCGTTATGGACTTTGTGAAGTCCAAGGTGGTCGAGGCCGCGGTCACCAAGTTGCTTTCGATGCTCAACCCGGCCGGGGCGTTCATTCAAGCGCTGATCGCCATCTACAACACAATTATGTTCTTCGTGGAGCGCATTCGCCAGATCGCGCAGGTCGCGGCCAGCTTCATCGACAGCATTGCATCAATTGCCGCCGGCAACATTGCCTCGGCCGCCAATCGTGTCGAACAGACCATGGCCGGGTTGCTGACACTTGTGATCAGCTTCCTCGCGCGCATCGCCGGGCTCGGCAAAGTCAGCGACGCGGTTCTCGGCCTCATCAAGAAAATCCGCGATCCCATCGACAAGGCACTCGACAAGGTTGTGGCTTGGATCGTCACCATGGCCAAAAGGCTTGGCAAGATGGTCGCCAAGGGTGCAAAAAGCCTGTTGAACTGGTGGAAAGAAAAGCGTCGTCCGGTTCTGGGCGACGGTGCAACCCACACCTTGTCGTTCGACGGTTCCGAGAAATTGGCGCGATTGATGCTTGCGTCGAAAAAGTCGCCTCTTGAGCAGCATCTTGCGGATGCGATCGATGACTCCACGCTGAGCAAAGCCGCAAGGGCGCGGGCAAGCAAGGCCTTGCAATTTTATACCAAGAACATCGAGCCGATTTCAGGCAAGCCGATTCCTGACACTCCAACACCGGCCGTTATAACATTGCTCGACTCGCTTCCAAGCAACATGAACGCACTCACCGATCTCCTGATTGCCATTGCCGACAAGGACATCGATATGCCCGCAGCGGTTCCGGCCTTCAACGGACCGGGAAGAGCGGCGATTGAAAAATTGTCGAACCGATCGAGCCGTGGCGGCCAGGATGCCCGGTCAGGCATGCCAAAGGGCTGGGACCTTATTGTCAAGCGAGGGTTGACTTCGCGCAACGGCAATTGGGTCAGAATGCACATGATCTCGGCTGGCTTTGGCGGCGCCGATTCTGCCAATAATCTTGTGCCGACGCCAACCGCCGTGAATACCGGAGGCAGTGTTCGTGGCTTTGAAAAGGCCGTTGAACGGATCTTCTATGGTGAAGATTCATCCGCAAATGTCCGAGCCGCGGCTTCCTTGTGGAAGCGCCTGCAAGCCAAGCGCACAGTTCTCTGGGTCGAGACGACAACGGGCGGTTTTTGGTCTGCATCGACCGAACTTGATCCGTTAACCAACAAGCCGATTCATGACGATTCGACGTACGTAACATCGGTTGCGCTCTCAGCTGGTATCTATTTCCCGAAAGACGGTGTCTGGACGAAGGACACGCGAGTGATGGCTCAAGGGGGCGCTTCCGTACCGAAGCCGGATTTCTCGGGCACCTACATTCCGAGCATTTCGGGGTCAGGGCGCCCGCTGATCGCGAAACTTGCTGGCATCGGCGAGCATTTTGCCCGCGAAATCGTGGATCGGGGTCCACACAGCAGTCTAACAAATTTCGTTAAGAACATGAAGACGGGCCGGCACGGCGAAAACATTACTGTTACGCCTGAACTCAACGCAGCGATGGCGGCTGTTATTGCAGCGGTTGCTGCGAAGAAGCTCAAGTGGAAGGATTAATGACATGACAACGTCAGCCGAACAGCTCGTTTTAACCACTCGGGGCATGCTTGCACGCACTGATCTGGATGAAGCTATCGGTGAACCGGGATTTGCTGCAGAAGAAGCTTGGGGCGACGCATCAGAAGTCGAGGGATTGGCAGAAATCTTCGAAGTGTCTTTTGGTTTCAAATGTCCTGTTGCGTTTCGGGATGCACTGCTTCTTCCTGATCAAGTGACGTTGCGTTGGGCTGCTGAAAATGTCGCTGGCGAGTATGATATCGCCAATCCGTTGATAGCGCTCGAGCGTAAGGTAGATGCGTCGTTGGCGGCACAATCGATTCAAGGTATGAACCTCTCTGATTTTTGCATCGTCGATCGCGTCTTGGCAAAAGCTGGTCCACTGTTCGTCGGCTTCGAGGTTGGTGGAAAGGGGGATCTGTATCTCTACGATACCCGGGAGTTGCGGATACTTGATATCGACTTGAACGAATATCTCGGCTGGGCTGCAGCGTTGCGTGGGCTTATTTTCTGGCAGTTCTTGTTCGCAAAAGGCCGACTGACCCCGGATAAGGCATCCGCTTTGGCGACTGGCTTGCAGTGGCTCGAACATGAGGTCGCCGGTGATTCCTTGCTAGCTGCACGAAAGCGCTTTGACGGACGTAGTTGAATCCATGAGCGCCATTTCTCCTTGCGCATGCGCCTGCACTCATCAGACCCACGCTATCACCGCAGTTTCCGGACGAAGCCATACACCGCCCAATGGCGAAACCTCCTCGTGAAGCTTGACGTCTGCTGCCGCTGTCTCTGCAGCCCGGTCGGTTGTTCGCAGCAACCAAGCCGGACTCTGCTACCATAAGTGTGGTGTCGTCGTCGGGGACATTTGCGAGCCACCAAGCTCGGTTTTTGGATGCCGATGGATGGCATTCCTGTGATGAATAGCGCCGCGCAAGTGCATTGCCAGGCAATCGTGTTGCGCGATGGTGACACCATCGCACCGCGGCGTGCTACACGCGCCTTGCACCGACCCTCTTTTCCTTCTACCGCAAACATGTCGGGGAGTGGCGCAGCCTGGTAGCGCATCTGGTTTGGGACCAGAGGGTCGCAAGTTCGAATCTTGTCTCCCCGACCATCATTTTTTTCCACCTCGTCACGCCGCTGTTGGTTTGCGGACTCGCGGCAGTGTGGCGCCGAGCATGGCGAGCATCTCCGGGGCGTAGGCGCCGCTGTTCACCTCGAATTCGGCCTGGGTGATCGTTTCGCCCTGCTGTGAGCCGAACAGCACGACTTCATCGCCCATGGCGACGCGGTCCTGATGCCCCGTCACATCCACCATCATTGTGTTCATCGTCACCCGTCCAACGATCGGGAAGCGACGCCCACTGATCAGCACCGCGCTGGCGTTTTTGCTTTCGGCCGGAAATTCGGGGCGATTGGCGTGGCTCAATCCGCGGCGAATGCCGTCGGAATAGCCGATGGGGATGTTGGCCAGCCAGCTGTCACGGGTAAGGCGAAAGGTGCGGTCATAATTCACTGTTTGTCCGGCCGGGAAATGGTTGACCGCTGCAACGCGCGACTTGATCGCTGGCACGAGGTTATAGGCGCCGGTCTTCACCGAGCCCGGATCGCCATAAAGAGCACCACCGACGCGTACCATGTCGAGCCGGGTGGCTGGGTGGGTGAGGGTGGCAAAGGTGTTGGCGGTGTGACGCGTCACGCCGCTGAGATCGAGGCCTTCGCCGGCCAGCCACGCCAGATCACTTTCGAAGCGGCTTAACTGGCCGAGAATGTCATAGGCCTCCTCGCTCGGATAATGCGTCATCACGCCGACGATCTTGAGCGGCGCCTGGGCCAGCACGGCGCGGGCATCGGCCTGGCCATAGGGTGTTGAAAGCTCGACGCCATTGCGGCTCATGCCGCCGGCGTTGAGCGCGAGATGGACCGGCAGCGTGCGCCCCCTTGCCAGTTTGGCAAGCCGTGCGGCGGCATCGGGGTTGGCGACCAGTTCGGTGATGCCGAAGCGCAGCCCGTCCGCCATCTCGTCGGGCGTTGCGGTGCGGATGCGCAGCAGACGGCCGCGATAGCCGAGTGCCCGAGCCACCCGCGCTTCATCATTTGCGGTGATTGCCACATCGCGGATGCCGAGCTTGATGACCGAGGGGATCAGCAGCGCGATGCCATTGCCATAGGCATCGGCCTTCATCACCGCGCATAGCCGCGCCGCACCGACAGCGGCGCGCAGCGTGGCGATATTGGCTTCAAAAGCAGCGACATCGACTTCAATCCAACCATTGCGGCGCGACGCCTTGGCCCAGGTCAGCCCGAAATTGTTCGGTGACAGCATCGGCGCGGCGGCGGCCGACGCGGCGCAAAGCCCCGCGCTGCCTGCAATGAAGTTGCGCCGATCGATCACGCTGCCCCGCCTTCCGCGCGCCGGCCATGCCCCGGCCGCGCGCTATTGCAGGCGTAACCGTGCAGAACCGGTTTTCCAACCTCTGCAATCAAATGCACAGTGTCGGATGCGCGGTGAATTGATTGTCGGCTTTGGCCATGCGAACAAGCGCGTATGCGCCGCCAACCCCAGCTCGCCATGCCAAAGCCCGCAGCGCGGCGCATGTGCAGGTGAGCGGCGTGGCGGATCACAAACATTATATCGCGGCCGACGCCTTGCTCGCCGACAGCTTCCGGATGGCGGCGATGGTGCGCGACAGCGGTTTTGCGCCGACGCACCTTGTCGGCATCTGGCGTGGCGGTGCGCCCGTCGGCATCGCGGTGCAGGAATTTCTCGCCTATCACGGCCAATCTTGCGACCATATCGCCATTCGTACCGCGTCCTACACTGGCATCGGCCAGCAGGACCGGCAGGTGCGGGTGTTCGCGCTCGGCTATCTCATCGATACGCTCAACCCCGACGATCGGCTGCTGGTCGTCGATGATGTGTTCGACAGCGGCCGCAGCATCGCCGCCTTTCTCGAAGAACTCGGCCAACGCTGTCGTCACAACATGCCCCGCGATGTCCGCATCGCCACGGTCTATTACAAGCCGCTGCGCAACCGCACGACACTGAAGCCCGATTATTTCGTGCACGAGACCGACGACTGGCTGGTGTTCCCGCACGAGATCAACGGGCTCTCCATCGACGAAATCCGCGCCAACAAGCCCGAGGCGGCGATCATCCTCGGCGACGCACGGGAGCCTGACGCATGACCGGTTTTGCTTCCGCCGCCGCCCGCGCCGCCTTTATCGCCGGGCTGCCCAAGGCCGAACTCCACCTGCATATCGAAGGCTCGTTGGAGCCCGAGATGCTGTTCGCGCTGGCGCAGCGCAACGGTGTCGCGATCCCGTTCGCATCGGTTGAAGCGGTGCGTGCTGCCTATAATTTCAGTAATTTGCAGGACTTTCTGGATATTTACTATCAGGGCATGTCGGTGCTGCAGACCGAGGCCGATTTCTATGCGCTGACCGATGCCTATCTGCGCCGCGCCGAAGCCGATGCGGTGCGCCATGTCGAGATTTTCTTCGATCCGCAAGGCCATACCGCGCGCGGTATTGCCTTTGAAACGGTCATCACCGGCATCACCCGCGCCCTCGACGATGCCCGCAGCCGCGGCCTGACCTCGCGGCTGATACTGTGTTTCCTGCGGCATTTGAGCGAAGCGGACGCCGAGGCGACACTCGATCAGGCGCTGCCGTTCCTGCATCTCATCACCGGCGTCGGGCTCGATTCCTCCGAAGTCGGGCATCCGCCGGCCAAGTTCGCGCGGGTGTTCGCGCGCGCCCGCGGGCTGGGGCTGAAACTCGTCGCCCATGCCGGCGAGGAAGGGCCGCCCGAATATGTCCATGAAGCGCTCGATCTGCTCCACGTCGATCGCATCGATCACGGCAATCGTGCGCTCGAAGACGCTGGTCTTGTCACGCGGTTGGCGAGCGGAGCCATGTGCCTGACCGTCTGTCCGCTGTCGAACCTCAAACTCTGCGTCGTACCCGATCTGACGGCGCATCCGCTGCGGCGCATGCTCGCGGCCGGGCTGGTCGCCACGGTCAATTCCGACGATCCGGCCTATTTCGGCGGCTATGTGAACGCCAACTTCATCGCTGTCGCGGATGCGCTTAACCTGAGCCGCGACGAGATCATCACATTGGCGCGCAACAGCTTTACCGGCGCGTTCCTCGATGCAGCAGACACGGCGCGGCACCTGGCGGCCATCGACGCATGGGTGATGGCGAACTGAGGTTAAGGGCCTCCGGCGGCTGGGGCCGGCGGCCCCAGACCCCTTTTGCTGATGTGCCGCCCCAAACAAAAGGGGTTTGGGGACAATGGCCCCAACCGCCGGCGGCAAAAACCTTGCCTTCAAAGCGCA